>JASHTH010000022.1 GCA_030040655.1 Acidobacteriaceae bacterium
CGCCCAGGCGAATGCCGCTCACCGGAATGCCCAACTCGGCAAATAGAGTAAATGTATCTTGCAACGAATACGCCACGCCCTCGAGCACCGCGCGGACAAAATGGGCAGCGGTGTGCTGTGTTCCGATCCCGGCAAAGACCGCGCGCACTTCCGGATCGAGATGCGGCGTGCGCTCGCCAAGCAGATACGGCGCCCACTCCAGCCCCTGGCTGCCGGCGGGAATCTTCGCCGCTTCGGCCGAGAGCGCATCGTAGCTCTGCCCGGGGAAAAATGTTCCGCGCAGCCAGTTCAGGCTCAGTCCCGCCGATTGCGTCACGCCCATGACGTGCCACACGCCGGGAACGGCGTGGCAGAACGTGTGCAGCCGTCCCTTCGGATCCTTCGTCGGCGCCGCCGTCGCGGCGAAGACGACGCCCGAAGTTCCAATCGTCGCTGAAACCGATCCCGGCTGCAGAATGCCCATGCCCACGGCGCCTGCGCCCTGGTCGCCCGCGCCCGCAACCACCGGCGTTCCCGCAGCAAGGCCCGTCAAACCTGCAGCGCTTTCGCTGATGCGCGCGCACACTTCGGGCGATTCGTAGACCTTGGGCAGCCAGCTTTCCGGAATCCCCGCGGCTTCGGCCACTTCATGCGACCAGCAGCGGTGCGTCACATCGAGCAGCAGCGTGCCTGAGGCCTCCTGCACGTCGATGGCGAATTCGCCGGTCAGCCGGTAGCGGACGTAATCCTTGGGGCACATCACGTGGCGGATTCTTGCAAAGACCTCCGGCTCATGTTTCTTCACCCACAGCAGCTTCGTCAGCGTGAAGTTGGGCAACGCGGGGTTGCAGGTGAGCTCGATCAGCCGCTCGTAGCCGATGCGCTCATGCAGCCAGTCGCACTCGGGCTGCGTGCGCGTGTCGCACCAGATGAGCGAAGGCCGCAGCACCTGGCCGGCTTCATCGAGCATCACCGCGCCGTGCATCTGCCCGGTGAGGCCGATCGCCGCGATCGGCTCCTTCGGTTCGGGAGCGGCCGTGAGCGCCAGTTGAATCGCCTCCTGCGCGGCCCGCCACCAGTCTTCCGGGTCCTGCTCGGCCCAGCCCGGATGCGGCGTGCGAAACGGCGCGTGCTCGCTCGAGGCTCCGGCGATCAGGTTTCCATCCGCGTCCACCACCACCGCGCGCGTGCCGCCCGTGCCCACATCCATCCCCAGGAACCACATTGGCTCCCTCCACATAAATCGATTTTTTCCGGCGCAGAGAGCATAACATTCCGCGCAGCGGAGAGAACAGTGTTGCGATCCGGCGGTATCGCTTGGTATCAGCAGATCGGCTAGCTGGTCAGATCCCTCAGGGGCTAAAGCCCTCAAGCCTGTTCGGGCAAATATCGTACGGGCTGAAGCCTGTACCCTCCCATACGGCTGAAGCCCGTACCCTTCAAAGTGATCTGCTTCCGGAGATGGCTATTCGCAGCGGAGGGCGACCGCCGGCTCCACGCGCGAGGCGCGATGGGCGGGCAGATAGCCGGCCAGCATGGTGACGGCAAAGAGCAGTGCTGTTGCGCCGAAAAGGCTGAATGGGTCGGTTGGCTTTAGATCGTAGAGCAGGCTCGTTACCAGTCTTCCGCCTTCCACGGTCACAGGAACGCCGATGGCGATGCCTGCTGCAACGAGCACGAGGATCTCGCGCATTACCAGCCGGCGCACGTGCGCAGGCTCCGCACCCAGCGCCATGCGCACGCCGATCTCGTTGGTGCGGCGACCAACAAGATACGACATCAGGCCGTAAATTCCAATGCTCGAAAGAAAGACCGCCAGCAGGCCGAAGAAGGAGCAGAGCTGGGCCATCACGCGCTGGCCGGAGAGGGAATCCGTCAGCCGCTCATCCAACGTCTCGACGCGGGTAATGGGCAGATTGCGATCGATCGCGTGGATCGTCTTCTGCACTTCGGACGAGATCGTGTCCGGGTCGCCGGAATAGCGGACATCGAAATCGCGGAGATACTGCGCGCCGGGATCGAGGGGATAGTAATCGATCGTATGCTCTTCGGCGGGCTCGTCGAGCGAGTCGAACTTCACGTCTCCAGTCACGCCGATCACTTGGAATTCGCCGGCATTCTTCTGGCTTCCCAGCCCGTAATGACGGCCGATCGGCGATCCGGCTGGAAACATCGTCTTTGCCATCTGCTGGCTGACGATGACGCCCCTGATCCCTGAAGCTGTGGAGTCCTCCGGGCCAAAGCCCCGTCCGGCGACGAGCGGTATGCCCATCACGGCAAAGTAATCCTTGCCCACGATGTTGTGCTTCACATCGATGCTCTTGTCATTGTCGAATCCCTGGACAAAGACCGTGCCGTTCCAGCTTCCCTCCCCGAACGTCCAGCTCGAATAGCTCGCGGCCACGATTCCCGGCAACGCGTTCACGCGCTCCTGCACTTCGCGGTGGAGCACCGGCAGGCGCGCATCGTCCGGCTTGTAGCCCGCCGAGCTTTCATCGGTATGGAATAGGAGGACGTTGTCTTTCTGGAATCCGGAATCGACGTTATAGAGGTTGACAATCGTGCGCAAAAAGAGCGCCGAGCCGACAAGCAGAACCAGTGAAAGCGCAACCTGCGACACAACCAGCGCCTTGGCCAGCGGACTCTTCGCCGCGCCGCTTGAAGAGCCGCGGCCGTCCTTCAGCGCGCCGGTGAGTCGCAGCCGGGTGGCGCGGATGGCCGGGACCATGCCGAAGAGAATGGCGGTCGACACCGTCACGCCGAAAGCAAAGAGCAACAGACCTGTATTCAGCGAGACGTCGACGGGCACGATGTTCGGTCCGGTGAAAACCATTCGCAGAAGCAGCCGGCTCAAATACGGGGCAGATGCGACACCCATGGCTCCGCCAGCCATCGCCAGCACCAGGCTCTCGGTCAAAAGCTGGCGGAGGATGCGCAGCCGGCCGGCGCCCAGAGCCTGACGAACGGCGAGCTCGCGCGTCCTCGCCGTGGAGCGGGCCAGCAGCAGATTGGCGATATTGGCGCAGGCAATCAGCAAAACCAGCGCAACCACGGCCATAAGAATCCGCAGCGAATCCGAAGACTCGCGGCGAATGTCGGAGATGCCCTTGGCCATCGGCGTGAGGGGCACATGCTGGCGCCGCAGAGTCGCAGCGTTGTCGCCGGCATGAGGACCTTCAGGAAAGGTGGGGAGTAGCTGCAGGAAAATCTGTTGGAAAACCAGGTTTATGTTGGTCGTGGCCTGCTCGATCGTGACGCCCGGCTTCAGCCGTCCAAAGATGTAGAGTGACTCGGCGGTATTGTCCTTGTATCCGCCCCAGTGCGGCGGAACTGCCTGGCTCATCGACAGCGGGATCCAGATATCGGGAGCATCTCCGACCTTGGTTCCGAAGAACTCTCGCGGCGCCACGCCAACGATCGAGTAGACAGTCTTGTCGATGCGGATGGTCTGGCTCAGCGCATCGGGATCGCGTCCCAGGCGCCGGTTCCACCACGAATAGCTCACCACAGCGACAGGGTGATTGCCCTCCGAGTCGTCGTCCCGTTCGCTGAAGACGCGGCCCAGCATGGCCCGCACGCCCAGCGTCTCAAAGTATGTTCCCGTGACGAGCTGGACCTGCATGGGCTCATGCTCGCTGCGCCCACCAACATACCCGTACACGTCGTTGGTCATGCTGAATATGGCCGCGGATTCGGAGAACACCTGGTTTTGCTTCCGGATCTGGCGGTAGACCGGTTGTGCATAAAGGTCGTTCCTCGCGAACTCGTCCGAGATGCCGCTGTCTTTCGCATCTCCGAGAATGAACAGGCGGCCTGGATCGCGGACCGGCAGCGAGCGCAGCATGATGGCGTCGATGAGCGAAAAGATGGCAGTGTTGGCCCCGATGCCCAGCGCCAACGACAGCAGGGCCATCGCCGTGATCCCCGGGCTGCGCAACATGGCACGCGCGCCGTAGACAATGTCCTGCACGAGGCCTTCGAGCCACGTCCATCCCCATGCGGACTGGCTTCGCTCCTTGAGCACGGTCATATTTCCGAATCGCACACGCGCTCGAATCCGTGCCTCGTCCGCGAGCAATCCGCGCTCTTGCTGCTGTTGCTGCCTCAGGTCGATATGCAACCGCATCTCTTCTTCAAGCTCCGCGCGAAGCTGCCGACGATGCGCCAGCATCGTCATTCGACGCCAGAGTTCTGTCAGCCACTCCATCGCCGTTCCTCCTCACGCGGTCTGAATCACGCGCGCGATCGCCCCCATGACCCGCTCGAAATCGGAAAGCTCGCGCTCCAATTGTTTACGACCCGAAGCCGTGAGCTGGTAGTAGCGCGCACGCCGATTGCCGGCGGTTACGCCCCACTCCGCCGTCACCCAGCCCTTGATCAGCATGCGCTGCAGAGCGGGGTAGAGCGATCCCTCTTCGACCTGCAGCACATCGTCCGAGGCCTGCTGGATAGATTCGGCGATCTCATATCCGTGCAATTCGCCAAAGCGCGCGAGCGTCTTCAGGATGAGCAGGTATAGCGTTCCGGGCGGAATTTCATCGCGATTCATCGTTTTCCTCGTGGCACGGCCACTGGCATAGCTAGACTATGCCAGTCTCGCTTCATCGGCGAGCCTTGTCAACGGGGAGTGTGACGATTGGCAGCCCAGTACCGCGCGGTTCCCCATGGAACTGATAAGATATTTATCATCAGCTGGATACGGACTAGAAGACGGATTCCAGGGAGAAAGCGATCCATCTCCATCCGTGTCGTCGCTTGGCCAATTAAGGAGAGTTCTCGATGACCGGGCAGGGGGTCTCTTGACGTATCGTACGATTCGTACTATAGTACGAGTCGTACTATGACTTCGGCCTCCATGCTCGAATTCGCGCTCGCCGGATTACTCAAATACACGCCGCAATCCGGCTACGATTTGCGCAAGACTTTCGCCACGACGCCCATGCGGCATTTCAGCGATAGTCCGGGGTCCATCTACCCCGCATTGCGCCGTCTGGAGCAACGCGGCTGGATCGCCTGCCCAACAGACCCCAATCGGCCGCGGGACCCACGCCGACGCCAGGTCTTTCATCTCACCCCGGAGGGCGAAAACTCCCTCCACGCTTGGGTTTCGCAGACCGTCACCCGCGATGACGTCATCTGGCGCATGCCTGAGCTGATGCTCCGGTTCGCGTTCATGGATGGAAACGTCCCCCGCGCCACCACTCTGCGCTTTCTCGACCAGTTCGAGCAGGCGCTCGCCGCCTATGTCGCTGAGTTGCGCATCGAATTCGAACGCAGCAGCTCGAAAATGCCCCTCAACACGGGTCTCCTGGCCTTCGAATCCGGGATCGAGGGAATGGAGGCCCAACTCGGCTGGGCGCGGCGCGCCCGCTCCCGGCTTATGGAGATCTCGCAATGAAAGTCGCGCTTAAGCTCGCCGCCTGCTGGGTCGCGTTCCTCGCCGCCATGATGCTGAGCGGCATCGCCTCGCAGATTCTGCACCTGCCAATGATCTCGCCACCCGACAACACGGGTATGACCATCCGCGTCCTCGTCCAACTTTTTGCCGGCGCCCTGCTGGTGCTTGGCCTCTACCCGCTCTCGCAGCGCATTGCCGGGCCGCCTTCGCTGCGAGCGCTCATGGTTGGCGGCTTCTTTTTTCTTGCCGTGGGCGTGAACGGCATCATCGAAACCCGCATCTTCACGCACATCCTCGACGGCCGCATCCCGACGGCAATCCTCTTCTACGTTTTTGAAGCAATCTTCATCGGCGCGGCACTCGGCTTCTTCTTTGGCGAAACCGGAGCCGCCTCCGGCTTGCCTCATCGCGGCGTTGCGGCCTGGTCCGCAAGAAGCGTCGCCGCCTGGCTCGGCTGGCCTTTTGTCTACCTCTTCTTCGGTACTTGCGTTTCGCCCATCGTCGTGCCGTATTACAGAGCGGGCATCGCCGGACTGTTCATTCCATCCATGTCGACTATTCTGGAAGTTCAGCTTGTGCGCAGCGTTATGTTCCTTGTTGCGTCTCTTCCCTTGATTGCCATGTACAAAGGCTCGCGCCGCGGTCTCTGGCTCACGTTGGGCCTGGCTCATGCGTTTACGGTGGGAATCTACGGGCTTGCGGCGGCCACATTCCTGCCCTGGGTTCTGCGCATCACCCATAGCATCGAGATCACTTGCGACTCGTTCGCTTATGCCGGCCTGCTGGTGCTTCTCTTTGCCGCGCCAGGCGCATCGAGGCTCAAGGCCAGCGTGAAGTTGGCCGCATCGCCCGCGCACCCCGCATGAAGTGATCGGCTGCACAAACAAAGGGGCTGAGAGGACTGCGGTCGTCTCTCAGCCCATCAATTTCCCGCGCTCAAGCTTTCGCCGATGCTGCCCGAGCCGAAACCCCGCTCAGTTCCGCGGCGC
Organism: Acidobacteriaceae bacterium; assembly: GCA_030040655.1. Classification (GTDB taxonomy): domain Bacteria; phylum Acidobacteriota; class Terriglobia; order Terriglobales; family Acidobacteriaceae; genus Telmatobacter. The sequence goes on from JASHTH010000022.1 coordinate 6,367, forward strand.
GCGCTTCGGCGAATGCCGCTGCGCCCAGCAGCGCCGCGCGGCTCTCGAGAATGACGCGCACCGGCATGTTGATCAGCAGTTGACTCAGCCGCCCCTTGTCGGTAAAGGCCTTGATGAAGGCGCCGTCTTTGAGCTTTTCGAGAATGCGCGGTGCGATGCCCCCGCCGACATAGAGTCCGCCCACCGAGAGCACTTTAAGGGCAAGGTTGCCGGCCTCCGCGCCGTACGCCGAGACGAACATGTCCAAGGTTCTCTCGCAAATCTCGGCGCGCGCGGCCAGCCCCATCTCGGTAATCACCGAATTCGGATCGTCGGCTTCGGTAAGGCTCTCGGCAAGCCAGGTCGGCTCATCCATGCCGCGAACGTCGCGCAGAAACTCGTAGATGCCGCTCATGCCCATGCCGCTGACCACACGCTCAAAGCTGATGCGCCCGTTGTACTTCTGCTTGAGAAAGCGCAGAAGGTCAATTTCGTCTTCGTTGCGCGGCGCAAAGTCGGCGTGGCCGCCCTCTGAAGGGTATGGAACATGCATGCGGCCGTTCCAGATCAGGATGCCTTCGCCGAGTCCCGTTCCCGCCGCAATCAATGCGCGATTGCCGATCTGGCTTGCGTCGCCTTCGCTCAAGGGATAGATCTGGTCCGGTTGCAGCTCGGCGATTCCATATCCGTTGGCTTCGAGGTCGTTGATCAGGAAGACATGGTCGATGTCGAGGTCTAAAGACAGCTCGCGGCTGTCGAGCGTCCAGGGCAGGTTGGTCAGCCGCAAGCGCCCATCGCGCACCGGCCCGGGAACTCCGAAGCATGCCGCGGTTACTTTGTCGGCGCCAAGGAATTCTTTTGCGATCTCTTCTAGCCCGGCGTATTCTTTGGCCGCATAGCGCTCATCGCGCGTATGACTTAATCTTCCATTCACGAAATCGTAAAGCGCCAGATGGACCTTAGTGCCGCCAACGTCTCCTGCCAGAATCATCTATCTCTCTCCACTATCCCGCGGCCCTCGGCATCGGGCGCAGGTAAAAGCGCCGCAGCGTCCCTATCCAGAATGAGTGTAAGTATACCGCTCGCGGGCCGGATAAGCTGGCTGGGAAGGCGTTCCGGATCGTGGGGTCCCATGAAAACTTCCTTTAATCTTTCCGCCTTTTCCGCGCCGCCGACAAGAAAGAAAACCGATGCGCCCTGATTGATCACCGGCCACGTCAGCGTGATGCGCCAGCTCTCTTTCTGCTGCGGCACGTGGTTGGCGGTTACGAGCCGGCCCATCTGGTGAATCGCCTCGGTGTGCGGAAACAGTGAAGCGGTATGACCATCGGGACCCATGCCGAGCTGAATCAGGTCGAAGCGCGGCGCCTGGGCGCCTTCGAGCCGAAAGCTGTTGCGCAACTCCGACTCGTAACGCGCCGCGGCCGCCTCGGGTTCCAATTCGCCTTCCATGCGATGGACCCGGCTGCCGGCGATGGGCACATGATCGAGGAGCGCCTCACGCGTCATTCGATAGTTGCTGTCGGGGTGGTCCGGCGGTACACAGCGCTCGTCGACCCAGTAGAGATCGATCTTGCTCCAGGGCATTTGCTGGCGCCACGGCTGCTTCGGATCGGCCATCAGCGCGAACGCTGCCTTGGGCGTCGACCCGCCGCTGATCGCAATCCGCGCATGGCCGCGGCTCGCAACGGATTCATTCACCTTCTCCACGAAATGCTGCGCGGCGCGTCGGGCCAGCGCAGCCGCATCCGGTTCCACAACATACTCGATCCGCAGCTTTTGAGCCATCGCCATTCCTCTCCCAGCCTTTACATTACACGCCCGTTCCGTCACCGTCAGACGGCGAGTCCCGCTTCAACCCGCTCCTCCTCCGCGCCAATTGGCATAAGGAAACTGTAATAAGAAAACCGCAAAGCTACGGTTCCTTTATGAAAACTTTTCGCGATGCATATGTCCCCGCGTGTGTGCTCGATAGTGAGGCCCCACTTGCTAGGAAAGGTTCGGAGGTCATTCATGAAATCACCCACGCAGCATGTCAATTCATCATCGGCTGTCGATGCTCATACAATCGCGGTTCCGCATTCGCTCATCCTCGCGGAACCGCGCCATCGCCCGTCCGCGCACGCGCAGAAAAGTGCGCCAGCTAGGGACCGGATGCGCCTGGTGGCAGTCACGCTCTTCGCCCTTTCGATGCTTGGCGCGACATTCCAGTTACACGCCCAATCCACATTCGGCAGCATTCGCGGCACGGTGCAGGATAACTCCGGCGCCGTCATTCCCGGCGCCACCATTGATTTGAGCTCGCTCGACGAAAACGCGCAGCGTACTTCCACCTCAGGCCCGTCGGGCGAATACGTCTTCGAGAATCTGCAGCCCGGCCACTACAAGCTCGTTGTGCATCTCGACGGCTTCGCCGACGCGATAGTGCCTTCCGCTTCGCTTGAAGCCCGGCAGGAGTTGCGTCTTCCTATCACGCTTACCGTCGCGGCCCAAGCCACAACGGTCGAAGTGAGCGCGGGCGGCGCCGACATCAATACCGAAAACGGGACCGTGAGCAACACTTTGTCGAACGAAGAAGTCACGCAGATGCCGATGAACTCGCGGGCTGTCTCTTCCAGCCCGCTTGCGTCGCTGGCCATCTCGCCCAACGTCGTGACCGATACGCAAGGAAACATCGCCGTGGGTGGCGCAACCTCTTCGCAAACCGGCTTCTCGGTCGACGGTATCTCGACCGCCAATGTGCGTTCCAACGGGGCTCTTCACGATGCTTACCCCTCTTCGGAGGGAATCTCGGAAACTAAGGTCACGGCTTTCAACAACAATGCCGAATTCGCGCAGATCGGCGACGTGACCTTCACAACCAAAAGCGGCACGAATAAGTGGCACGGCAGCGCCTTCGAGTATTTCCAGAACGCTGCTTTCGATGCGCGAATCTACGGCTTCACGACTCAGGCGCCGAAAAACTTCAACGCCTTCGGCGGCAGCGTGGGCGGACCGGCCATCCTGCCGAAATTCACGGCGCTCAAAGACCGGACGTTTTTCTTCTTTGACTACGAGGGCAACCGCAAAACGCAATCCTATCCCGAGCAGCTTCTTGTGCCAACGGCGGCAGAACGCGGCGGCGATCTTAACGAGCTCGTCAACGCACCAGGCCAGGGAGCGCCGGTGAACAATCCCTTCACGGGAATGGCGTATGCAAAGAACACGATTCCCACCATCAGCCCTGTTGCCAAGGCGCTGCTGGCGTACTATCCGTTACCCAACGCGAACCTGAATGTTGCCGGAGCGCCCTACAACTATCAATCTCTCGTGCCCATCCCTTCGAATACCGACGGTTGGGATCTGCGCATCGACGAAACCATTTCGTCGAAGCAGAGCCTCTACGCACGTTATAGCTGGAAGGACCTGCTCTACACCCAAGGCGGCAGCGGCCTCACGGCCAATCAATTCCTGCCCAACGTGACCGCGCACGACCAGAACCGCAGCCTGCTGGTCTCGCACAATTACACGCTGCGCAACAACCTCGTGAACGAGTTCCGCTTCGGCTTCACGAATTTCAACGAGAACGACAGCTTTCCTATCCAGGGCAGCGCGGCCATCGCCGGTCTGGGTCTTGAGGGCATCAACATCAGTTCGCATCCGACGGGCGACGCATTTCCCACCTTCACCTTCAACGACGGAACCTTCTCCAGCATCGGCGAGGACCGAACCGGGACCACCATCTCGCAGACCACCGAGCTCACCGACAACCTGTCTTGGCTGGTGGACAAGCACACCTTCAAGTTCGGCGCCGATGCGCGCCACGTGCGCTACAACGCGCTCATGTTCTTCCAGCCCTCCGACGACTACGGCGATTTCATCTTCTACCCCGGCCTCTTCACGAATTACGCTCTCGGCGATCTGTTGCTCGGCCTGCCGCAGGAGTCGTTTTTTGCCATCACCAGCCCGCAGATCAACGCAACTTCGACGCAATGGGGCGTCTACGGCCAAGACGAGTGGCAACTGAGCAGTCATCTCACGCTGAACCTCGGGCTGCGCTGGGAACTGCTTCCACCCTTTGTCGAGAGCCAGGGCGATCTGGGCAGCTTCGACCCCAAGACCAACAGCGCGCTGGTTCCGGACAAGTTCCTTGCGTCGCCGACGAAGTCGAAAAATCCGGCGCTCCAGTCGGTCTATACCGGGTTTCTCGAATCGTTCAACTCTTGCGCGCTTCCCAATCGCAACACGGCGCTCGAATGCTCCAACATCGAAACCGCCAGCCAGGACCACATCACCCAAGGCTTGCGCCAGCTCTACAAATTCGATTTCGACCCGCGCGTGAGCCTGGCCTACCGCCCCTTCAGCGACGACAAGACCGTCATTCGCGCCGGCTTCGGCATCTTCACGCAAACCACGCTGGGACCCATGTCATTCAACAACGCGGGCAACCCCACTTCAAATCTGCTCACCAACGTGAATGCCGTCTCCGGCGCCAACGGCAAACTCGGCGTGGTGCCCGCGGCGTTCCAATTCCCACAGACACACCCGTCGGCCACGTCGGTCACGCTCGGCGGAGGCAGCCTCGAGCAGGCCAACGACCCGCATTTCCGCGACCCGCAAGCGGCCCAGTGGAATCTCACCGTCGAGCGGCAGGTCGCGCCCAGCACCGTGGTTCGCGCGAGCTATGTGGGCATGTCCAACTACCGGCTGCCCGTCACCATCGACCTGAACCAGATCCCCGCCGGCACGATTCCGTGGGACACCGGCGCCACGGCCGGCGTCTTCGTCGACAAGCGCGCGCCGTATCAGAACTGGACCCTGCTCATGTCGTCGGAGAACATCGGCCAGGCCAGCTATCATGCTGGTATCGCCGAAGTGGATCACAAGATGAGCCACGGAATTGCCCTCCAAGCCAATTACACGCTGGCCAAGGATCTCAGCGACGCGCAAGGCAGCGATGCGCCCACGGTTTTCGCCAGTGAGGAAGCGTATGCGGTTGAAATCGCCAATCGCTTCAATCTCAAATCCGACCGCGGCAACGTGGTGGCCACGCCGCGCCATCGCGCGGTGGTCAGCGGCACGTATGAGCTGCCGTTCGGCAACGGGCGCGCGTGGAAAGGGAACAGTCTGGTCAACGCCGTGCTCGGCGGCTGGGATTTGAGCACGGTGACAACGATGCAGACCGGCCAATGGCTTACGCCAACCACCAGCCCGGCCTTCGATCAATCCAACACGGGAATGGCCGTGCGCTCCGGCGGCGGCGCCATTCTTCGCCCCGATTGCGGCTCGGGAAATCCCTACCGCAGCGGAACGCCCGGGGTCTTTTTCAACATCGGCGCCTTTGCTGAGACGCCCGCCGGCGCCGGCCGCTTCGGTAATTGCGGGGTCGGCATTCTGGAAGGTCCGGATATGTTCGATGTCAACTCCGGATTGGCCAAGAACGTGAACCTCCACGAGCGCTACAAGCTTCGTTTCGAGGCCACGTTCACCAACCTGCTCAACCGCTCCAACTTCGCGCCTCCGCAGACGAACATCAGCAACACGTCGACTTTTGGAGCGCTCACCGCCGTGCTGCCGCAGGGCCTGGGCGGCAACCGCACCGGACAGGTCGCCATGCGGTTCGACTTCTGAGCTGATTGCAAGAGATTGCCGGGTGCCCCAGGTCCCTGTTTTGGGGACCTGGGATTCACCAAGTCCAATGGTGGGGCAGCGAATCCCGGTTTTTAAGGCAGGAGGACCGGAGATTGGGCTCTTATTTCCCCAGATAAACCCGATACTGTAACTCAATCACGCCCGCGGCGCGCGCCAGCATCAGCTTCGCGACGTTGTATTGGTAGAGGCTCTCCACCAGGTTGCTTTCGGCCGCGGCCAGCGTAGCCTGCGCTGTCACCAAGGGCAAATTGTCGTCGACGCCGGCGCTCACCCGCTCGGTCTCGTCGCTCAGCGCGCGCTTCGCCAGGTCGACGTTGGAGCGCGCCACGTCGACGAGCTTGGTGTTGGCCGTCACGTCGAGCAGCGCCGAGCGCACCTGCTGGTCGATGTGATCGCGCAAATCCTCGAGCTGTACGTTTACCGCATCCAACTGCGCCTGCGCCGACTCGATATCGCCGCGCAGCCGCGCCTCGCGGAATAGAGGCACGCTCAGCGTTCCCTGCGCCATAAAGTTGCCGTTAGTGCCCACGCCGGTCACGTCGCTCACGCCCCAAGTACCGCTCACGCTCAGCGTGGGCAGCCGCTCGCCGCGATAGGCGTTGCGCACCGCCTTCAGCTCCACCACCTGGTTTTGCAAGTTCTGGTAATCCTGGCGATTCTTGTAGGCGATGGCGCGCACCTCTTCCGGCGTTTGCTCGGCCAGCTCGCTGTACGGCGCGGGGTCGGTCAATGCAATCTTCTGACCGGGATCGATGCCGATCTCGCGCTTGAGCAGGATCAGATCCT
>JASHTH010000177.1 GCA_030040655.1 Acidobacteriaceae bacterium
AGCCGCCACTGGGCTTGAGCAGGGTGGTGAGCATCTTGATGGTGGTGGTTTTGCCGGCGCCGTTGGGTCCGAGGAAGGCGAAGATTTCGCCGGCGGCGACGTCAAAGGAAACGTCGTTGACGGCGGTAACCGAACCAAAGGATTTGGAGAGATTGCGGACACGGATCATGGAGATTTGACCTCCGATCGATCAATACTGAACGGTTTAGTTCAGTTTGTCAAGCGAGAATTCGCGGCAAGGTTCTCATGACGTGGACCAGGCGGTGAGGAGACACTACGAATCGGAAAGCGGGGATCTTCGTCCGCACGGAATCGCGCGGAGGGTTCAGAGTTTGGGAGGCCGGCCGGGGGGTTGCAGCCATTGCGCCAGCGCGCAGACATCTTCGTCTTCCGGCCCGGCGTCGGCGAAAGCGCGCAGAGCATCGGTGAGGTCGGAGTGGAACGCCTTCACAAGACCGATGCCTGCGTAAGCATAGGGACGGCCATTTGGATCGAGAAGCGCCCTGCCGAAGCTTCTTCTGGCCATTTCGAAGTCTCCTTCGAATATGGCGAACGCCCCGCCGCAGAGAGGGTCGGACTTCTGCAGAGCAAACTTCTCGCCGGGCTGGGCGTTGGAGATTCTCCTCACCAACTCGGCGAAGACGAGTTTGAGAAGGAGCCGGCACACTGTGGCGCCTTCGGTGACGACAGGGCGCTCGCAGGCGTGGAAATAATCGCGGAGCAGGTCGACCAGCCCAACGTCATCTCCGTTTGCATTGCCTTGCTGGCTTTGGCCCAAGAGGGCAAAACTGCGATAGGCGTAGCCGTCTCCGGCCGCAGCGTCGATTGCGATGAGCCTTGTCGAAGCGTCCGCAAGTTCCGAGAATTCGAGTGCAAAAAAGAGGTCCTCGCAATGGCGCAACTCCGACGCGGGAGCCGAATCAATCGGGAGGGTGGCAACTTGCTCGATCATTTGACCTGATTCCTTGGCGATGGGCGGTATCGGCCCCTCTTCGAGAATCGGACAGGGATGGCGCAGGGATTCAGACGTGGTTTGCCACTCCTAGAATTACCAGTCCTGCCGGCCGGATTGTTAAATTTGGTTAGAAACAAGGTGCCGAAAGTACCCCAGACGGGAGTGGCGGGAGAACGGGGGTGCGTAAGTGCACGCTCCGGAAAGACTTGGATGCGGCGGTGCTCCGATTCCGGCGGTCGGTCGGCCGTCCTTCGAGCCACGAGCATGCGCCGCGAACGCCGCTGGGCAGCCGCCGAACGCCGGTCCGTGTGGGGAATTCGCCGGAAGAGCGAGTAGATATGTCGATTCTAATTACGGTTACTTTCATTGACTGAGAATGGCACAATACCGCCACTGAACAACTTAAGATTCCGGAGCCTAGCCAGATACTTTGGATAGGTCAGTCCACCTACAACCGATCTCTTCCTGGATTTCATCCGAGCCTTCCTGGGCCCCCAACCAATGGACACGAAGACTTCCCCCTAGGTGAGTCATGCCTTTCCGTATCAGGCTTTTTCCTATCTCTGTGCGGCATGGACTCAACCCTATCTTTCCCTCTCTTTTGCCGCTTTTCATAGACGCCCTTGCCTTGAATCCTCTCGTAACAAAGGTAACGAAAAGATACGATCCGGTGATTTGTGTCACTAAGAGCGCTTACGGATTCGTCGATTCACATTCTTAGCGCGGCCCGGGTGCGATTACCGTCTCGGTCCGTAAAGAAACCTTAAGAGGTGAATCTGTGTCCGCTATCCTGCCTCACTTCCTTCTCGGCAGCAAATATTTTGAGAATGCTTCGCCGTCCGACGCCGTAGCGCCGAAACGGAGTCATTGCTGGCCGCACCGCAGGCGTGGTGGTTTGCAATGCATCGGCGTGTGTTTGGGCCTGGTTTTGGCAGCTCTTTGCTGCCACGCCGCAATTGCAGAATCGCCGGCTACAGCAACCCTAACGAGTCCGGAAACGGGAAGCATTTTGCCGGGGAGGAGAGTGACTTTTTCCTGGAGACCTGCACCCCACGCGACGAGTTACAAGCTCTATTTGGGAAGATCGGGAAGAGGATCAGATGATATCTATAACTCAGACTCAATGAAAACTACATCTGTCACTGTCGACGATTTGCCGACGGATGGCATAACTGTCTACGCCACTTTGCTCTCGGAAAGCAGCGGCACCTGGCAAGCTGAGTACTATAGCTTCACTGCTTCGGGCACGCCAACACCTGCAACATTGACCAGCCCAATCCCGGGCAGCGTTTTGCCCGGCTCTTCGGCGACATTCTCTTGGACGGCCGGAAGCGGGCCGACAGCTTATCGTTTCCGGCTGGGAACGGCGCCTGGTTCGAATAACATCTACCATTCAGGAGTCACGAAAGCCACAACCGTGACTGTGAACGACCTGCCGACGTACGGAGTAACAATCTACGCCACGTTGTATTCAGAAATCAACGGCGCCTGGCAATCGGTCCCCTACACGTTTACTGAAGCCGGCACGCCTGTTCTAGCCGCCCTTACCAGTCCTGCACCAGGCAGCGTTCTGCCCGGTTCCTCAGCGACTTTCTCGTGGACGCGCGGTGGCGGCCCGACGGCCTACCGACTTTCTCTGGGCACCAACGGCGCGGGCTCGACGAACCTTTACAACTCGACTTCAACTACTTCCACATCGGTCACGGTCAGCGGCCTGCCGATGGCTGGTGCGATTGTATACGCGACCCTCTATTCAGAAATCAACGAAGCATGGCAGCCAGTTGCGTACACTTTCGCCGAGGAGGGATTGAGCGCGCTTTCCTGTTCGAGCGCGTCGATGACCGGAGCGGGGACGGACAGCTGCACGGCGAGCCTGAACGGGGCGGCGCCCAGCGGGGGGTTGGCGGTGAGCCTGGCCTCGAGCAGCACGGCGGTGACGGTGCCGGCGGCGGTGACGGTGGCGGCGGGTGCCAGCAGCGCCGCGTTCACGGCCACGGCCACGGCGGTGAGCTCGGCGCAGAACGTCACCCTCACGGCCTCGGCGGGCGGGGCATCGGCGAACTTCGCCCTGCAGCTGAACGCGGCGGTGCCGGCGCTGACGTTGAGCGCCAGCAGCCTTTCGTTCGGCAGCGTGAGCCTGAACACGGCGACTTCGCAATCGATCACGCTGACTTCCAGCGGCACGGCGGCCTTGACCATCAGCGCGGCGACGGTGAGCGGAGCGGGGTTCAGCGTGTCGGGAGCGACGTTCCCGGTCACGTTGAATGC
>JASHTH010000178.1 GCA_030040655.1 Acidobacteriaceae bacterium
GACGGCATCGTCTCCATCGCCTGCAAAGTCATGTCCGGCGAGAACAAGGCGCTGGCTCTGGCTCAGCCGCGCCGCTTTTATCTACCCGCGTATATCGCCTCCCGCGGATGGGTGGCGCTGCGGCTCGACATGGGCAAAGTGGACTGGCGCGAGGTGAAAGACCTGCTGCGCTGCAGCTATTCGCTGGTTGCGCCCAAAAAGCTCGCCCGGCAGATGAAGATCGACGGCTGAACCGCGCAGCCGGCCCACACCCGGCGCAGGCGTGAAGCCCCCGCACCGTTGCTCAGGCGCCAAGCCGACCTTGTATAGAGGTGGATTCAATCTCATCCGACATCGCCTTGTTTCATCCCGAATTCTCGCCTTTCGATCACAAAGCCATTGCCTTGCCGGGCATGCCAATATGCGCTCCCCGCGAGTCGCCCAGTCCCATGTAGAATTGACCCACACATCGGCGTCCTTGAGATTTCCATTCTGCACTCATACATGCATCGAGTGATGCGATACGAGAAGAGCTTCTCGCGGGGAGGAAACATGCAAAGAAATGGTCTCGCGCGTCGAATCGCCCTGCCGCTCGCGGCTGCGCTGGTCCTGCCAACCGTCGCGCTCACCGCGCCGGCCGCCGAACGATTCCACGTGCCGGTGGAGTACTACAAATTGCCCAATGGCCTGCGCGTGGTGCTTTCGCCGGATCACGCCGCGCCGACGGTTTGCGTCGGTGTCTATTACCACATCGGATTCCGCATTGAGCCGCGCGACCGCACCGGCTTCGCGCATCTGTTCGAGCACATGATGTTCCAGGGATCGGCAAATCTGGGCAAGATGGAGTTCATCAAGCTGGTGCAGAGCAATGGCGGAATCCTGAACGGCTCGACGCGATTCGACTTCACCAATTACTTCGAGGTCATGCCCTCGAACAAGCTTGAGACCGTGTTGTGGGCCGAGGCCGACCGCATGGGCGGACTGGCCGTGAATGAGCAGAACCTGAAAAACCAGCAAGGCGTGGTGGGCAACGAAGTCAAGGTCAATGTGCTCAATGCGCCCTATGGCGGCTTTCCATGGATCGATCTGCCCATGGCGGCCAACTCGAACTGGTACAACGCGCACAACTTCTACGGCGACCTTACGGATATCGAAGCGGCCAAGCTCGACGAAGTGCAGAAGTTTCACGCGACCTACTATGCTCCCAACAACGCGGTGCTCACCATCGTGGGCGACTTTGGGCCGGCCGAAGCCAAGAAATTCGTGGAGAAGTATTTCGGCCCTCTCAAGGCTTCCGAGCTTCCGCCGCAGCCGGACTTGACCGAGCCGCGCCAGGAGACCGAAAAGCGAGTGACGAAGACCGATCCGCTGGCGCCGCGGCCGGCGCTGGCCATCGGCTATCACATGCCCGATCGCAACACGCCCGAGTACTACGCAATGGGACTCATCGACCAGATGCTGGTCGAGGGCAACGACAGCGCTCTCTATCGTGAGCTGGTCCAGAAGCGTGGCTTGACCGATAGCGTGGATGGCGGGATCAACAACCTGCTCGGCAACATGTTCAATTACTACGGTCCCATGCTGTTTACCGCCGACGTGCGTTTCGACCCGGCAACCAAGCCGGACACCGTACTCGAAGCCATGGACGCGGCGATTGCGCCGTTGCGCGAAAAGCCTGCGGACAAGCCGACGCTGGATCGCGCCAAGGTGAAGCTGCGCTCGGGGCTCTACGACACGATGGGAGAGTTCGGCGGATTCGGCCTGATGGATCTGCTCTCGAGCTTTGCGCTCTTCGACGACGACCCGGCGCGCGTGAATACGCTCGACGAGAAGTTCGACCAGGTGACGCCGGAGCTGATCCAGAAGACCGCTCAGGAGTATCTGCGGCCCGGCAATCGCACCATCATCGTGCTGGAGCCCGCAGCCAAGCCCACCGCCACGCCGGCCGGCGGTAGGTAAGTAAGGAGAATGGGAATGAAAAGGTCATTGCAAACACTCTGTCTGCCTGCTTCGATCTTCGCTCTTGTCCTTGCGCTGCCGGCTGTGGCGCAAAAACAGGCTCCTCCCGAAGGCGCTCCGCCCAGGCCCTTTACCGTGCCGGCGCACGAGACCTACGCGCTGCCCAACGGAATCAAGGTGACGCTCGTCCCCTACGGGATTCTTCCCAAAGTCGCCCTAAGCGTGGCCATCGACGCCGGCGGCATCGACGAGGGCAGCGACCACATCGGCGTGGCGGGATTGACGGCCGACCTGCTGCAGGAGGGCACCACCACGCTCACCTCGGCAGAGCTTGCCGATGCCGCGGCGCGCATGGGAAGCACGCTGAGCATTAACGCCGACGAAGACCAGACCACGGCGCAGCTCGATGTGCTTTCCGAGTTCGGGCCAGACGCGGTGCGCCTGCTTGCCGATGTGCTCGAGCATCCGCGGTTGCCGGAGTCGGAGCTGGCGCGCCTGAAGAATAACAAGCTGCGGGAAATCGCCGTGGCCACGGCGCGGCCGCAGACCGTCGCGGTCATGCGCTTCCGCAAGATCCTTTATGGCGATCATCCCTATGCGATCGTCGAGCCGACCCAAGCCGATGTAGCCAAGATTACGCTGCAGGACGTGAAGGATTTCGTTTCGGCCAACTATAGTGCACAGCGGTCGCATATTTACGTTGCGGGGCGGTTCGATTCCGCCGCCGTAAAGAAGGCGATCGCGGCGAGCTTTGGAAGCTGGCCCAAGGGCGCTGCGGCGCGCGCACAAAATCCTCCGTCGGTGTCCGCGCATCGCGTTCTCGATGTCACCGACCGGCCGGGCGCGCCGCAATCCACGCTGATGATCGGCCTGCCGGTGATTCCGCCGACGAGTCCCGACGCGATTCCGCTGCGCGTGGCCAATGCGTTGCTCGGAGGCTCGTTCAATTCGCGGATTACGGCCAATATTCGCGAGCAGAAGGGCTACACCTATTCGCCCTTCAGCCAGATATCCGAGCGCTATCACGACGCTTACTGGGCCGAACGCGCCGACGTCACTACGCAGTTCACCGGCGCATCCATCCACGAAATTCTGGGCGAAATCAATCGCCTTTCCGGCGAGGCGCCCACGGATCAGGAGCTGAAGGGAATCCAGAATTATCTCTCGGGCGTGTTTGTCATCCAGAATTCGAATCGCGGCGCCCTCATCAACCAGCTCGAGAACGTCGACTTTCAGGGCTTGGGCGAGGATTACCTGAAGACCTACATCGCCAAGGTGATTGCTGTCACACCCGACGACGTGGAGAAGATGACTGCCAAGTACATCAAGCCGCAGGATCTAACGATCGTGGTCGTCGGCGATAAGTCCAAGATCGGCGACCAGATAGCGCCGTATGCGGCGGGGAAGCAGTTATAGCCGATCCCTTCCACGATGTTAGGCCGGGGCGAGGGCAGGCCGAACTTGTCTGCAAATATCGCGACGGATCGACCGATGTCGTTGTAGAATGCCTGCAGCTTTTGGAACAGGCTACTTATGATTCGCCTACGGTGTTTGCGCACTGATTTGCTTTCCTTCGTTTTTCTTCTCCTTCCACCCACATTCCTGGCGTTCCCGGCCTTCGCACAGAGCGACGATGCGCCCGCTGCGGGGGCGCGGATCACGCAAGTGATCGATGAATCGTCTCTGGTCACCCTGCGCGGCAACACCCATCCGCTGGCGCGGGCTAAGTATGACCATGGCCCAGCTTGGGATTCCATGCCCGCCAACAGGTTGTTGCTCGTGCTCAAGCGCAGTGCGGCACAGGAAGCTGCCCTCGAGACCTACCTTCAGGCGGTGCAGAACTCGTCCCAGCCGAGTTATCACGAGTGGCTTACGCCGGATGAGTTCGGCAGGCGATTCGGTGTCTCCGATGCTGACTTGGCAACGATCCAAAGCTGGCTCCGCAGCCATGGATTCCAAGTGAGCCGCGTCACCTCCAGCCGGATGGCCATTGAATTCTCGGGCACGGCCGGTCAGGTGAGAAGCACTTTCCATACCCGCATTCACCGTTACGTTGTGAATGGCGAGCCGCACTGGGCCAACGCGTCGGACCCGCAGATTCCCTCTGCTCTGGAGCCCGTGATAGCAGGCCTTGCCGAGATGAGCGACTTTGTACCCAGGGCCCAGTTTGTGCGCGCGCCGAGCAGGGTGGCCGGATTAGCCGATGGCAGGCTGCAGCCCAATTACACCGTCGGCAGCGCCACAAATGGATACGAAATGTATGTCGGTCCGGCCGATGCCGCGACGATTTACGAAATTCCCAACCGCTACAATGCTCACCTTACCGGCCCGGCCTACGACGGCTCGGGAGTCACCATCGGGATTGCCGGCGACTCGAACATTGATGTGACGCAGAACGCGCATTACCGCGCCACGTTCGGGCTGCCCGCGAAGTCCCTTCAGGTTGTAGTCGATGGCAACGATCCCGGAGAGAATGGCGACGCTGTTGAGGCCTACCTCGATACGGAAGTTTCGGGCGGCATTGCACCCAACGCGGACGTGATCCTGTACACCGCCGCAAACACCTACGTGGACGCCGGGCTATGGCTCGCGATTCTGCGCGCCCTCGACGACAACCAGGCCGACATCCTCAATGTCAGCTTTGGGAATTGCGAGTATCATCTGGGCGCCGCAGGCAATCAGTTTGTGAACAATCTTTGGCAGCAGGCCGCTGCGCAGGGCATTTCAGTCACGGTTTCAACCGGCGATAGCGGATCGGCGGGATGCGACGACCCGAATACGGAATGGGAGGCGAAATCAGGGTTTGGGGTGAACGGCATCGCCTCAACGCCAAACGACATCGCCGTGGGCGGAACGGACTTCGACGTCCTTTACAGCAACTTCCCATCGAGTTTCACAAGTTATGTCGATGTTTCGAACCAATTTGCCAACCACCGCAGTGCGCTCGACTACATTCCGGAAGAGCCGTGGAACGATTCGACATACCCCGGCCACAACGGCACGATCGCCGAGAATATGGGATGGGGCGGGACGCCGTATTACGCCGATCAAACGATTGCCGCCGGCGGAGGCGGAGTCAGCTCGTGCGCAATACTGGCGCAGGGTTATTGCAACTCCGGCTATCCGGTTCCGGCGTGGCAGTCGAACGTCGCCGTGAACCCTTCCGGGCGCAATGTGCCCGACGTTTCGTTTCTTGCAGGCAACGGCTTATACGGCGCAGCATGGGGTCTGTGCACCGATCAGGACTATAACTCGTCTGGCAACAAGATCGCCGATTGCGCGGGCACGCCGAGTACGGGCAACCACTTTAATTTGACCGGAGTGGGAGGAACATCGGCGGCTGCGCCCACCTTTGCAGGGATCCTCGCGCTGCTGGATCAAAAAGCCGGCGGGCGGCTCGGCCAGGCCGATTCCGTCATCTATGCGCTCGCAAAATCGAACGGCAGCGTCTTTCACTCCATTACTACCGGGAACAACTCCGTATTCTGCAAAGCCGGCACCAGCGCCTGCGCCTTGAACTCCGAGGGATACACGTTCATGACGGGCTACAACGCCGGCGGCAGCTACAACCTTGCCGCCGGGCTGGGCAGCGTGGACGCCGGCATGCTGATTGGTAGTTGGAGCAGCGTAGGATTCACGCCGACAACTTCCCGGCTCACGCTCAACGGCGGCACCGCGGCGCTGCACCTTACGCACGGCGGAAAAGTAAACGTGGATGTATCGGTCACAGGCAGCGGAGGCACTCCGGCCGGTGGTGTCGCGCTGGTCGACAACCTCAGTCCGGCGACGCAACCCAACAGCGGCAGCATCGGCACCCTTACGCTCACCGGCGGGACGGCAAAAGGCACGTCCGACAGCCTGCCCGGCGGCAGCTACAAAGTCATGGCGCACTATGGCGGCAACGGCGCGTTTGCCGCGAGCGATTCGAACTCGATTCCGGTCACCGTCGCGCCGGAAGAGAGCGCGACGGCACTGACGGTTAGGGGCGTTTACGATCCAGCGACTGGAAAACTCAGCAGCTCGCCCCGCTATGGATACATTTCGGTGATCGACGCGCAGCCTTACGGCAAGAGCGCTTCTTTGGCCAATCCGAACGGACCGGCTACCGGCCAGGTCACCTTCATGGATGGGGATCAACCGTTCGCGACGGTACCGGTTGCCAGCGACGGAGTCGCCGAACTGCTCACGACAACGCTTCCTGCCGGCGAGAACAACCTCACCGCGGTCTACTCCGGCGACCCGAGTTTCGAGCCGAGTACAAGCGGATCTGCATCCGTTCGCCTGCCTCATGCGTTCACGTCGATCGCCACGCCGCAGACGAATATCGCCGAAGGATTCATTACCGCTGGAGCGCCGGTAACGTTCACTACCAACCTCACGAATCTGGATAGCGATGGAGCCGCTCCAAGTGGCACGGTCACATTCGCGACCCAAAACACGGTTCTGGGGACGGCTCCGATCAAAGGAACCTCAGGCGCGCCAGGCGTGCCTGCAACCGGCTCGATTGCCTTCACCACTACTCGGATCCCGGCGGGGAATCTTGAAGTGACCGCGCAGTACAACGGAGATGCGAATTATCGTGCCTCGGAGCCGAGCAAGCCTGTCGGCTTTGGAGTAAATCCGGCTGAGTCGACCCTGAGAGTGACGCCCGTCAGCAAGCTCCCTATCAACGAGCCATCACAAATTGTAGCGAGGGTGAGAGGTGTCCCCGGACTGCCAACGCCCACGGGGACAGTGAACATCGTGACGCAAGGGACCACCACGCTGAATGGCAACACGCCGCCGACAGGCAAAATTGTCGACGGGACAGCCACTGTCACCATTCCCGCGTACTCGCTGCCTGTCGGCCGCAGCATATTGGCCGCGGGCTATAGCGGAGACGATTACTACCGGGGATCCTCTGCCACAATCGTCGTTACAGCGGGCGCGACAGGAACCTTGAGCCCGGAGATCACCATTACTCCTGCTTCTGCGACGATCGACAGCTTTCCATTCAGCCTGACGGTCAATGTAGACGGAGCGAAAGGCTACTCTGCGCCAACTGGTTTTGTTTCCCTCGTCGCCCCAGGAATTGCGTTCGGGTATACCGCATTGACAAATGGGCAAGTTACGTTCTCGATTCCAGTCGACAGGCTACCGATTGGCGCGACCTCCACGCTCACGGCTGCTTACACCGGAAACTCTCGCTATGCCAGCGTCACAGCCACAGCTCAGGTCACGGTAGCCGATGCCAAGTCCTATCCGAATATCGAAATCATACCTGCGTACACTGCGATCGTCACCAATCAATCCCTGAGTGTCAAAGTTTACGTCGACATAAGTGACGCCACTCCAAATCCCACCGGAACGGTCACTCTTTCCAGCGGGAGTTACACTTCGCAGCCTGCAAGATTGGTCAATCGCGCCGTCACCATCACAATCCCGCCCAATTCATTGGCAATCGGAACGGCGAATCTCGTCGCCAAATACAGCGGCGACGCCAGCTTCTACTCGGGAAGCATATCCACGTCCGTCACGGTCGATCCACCCGGACCTGCATTCAACGTGAGCGCCACGAACGTATCGATGGAGGCGGGACAGACGAAGAACAGTACGTCGGCGATTACCATTACGCCCGTCAACGGCTTCCACGGGGATGTAGCCTTGTCGGCAACGCTACAAAGCTCCTTGCCGCCAAATCCGCAGCACCTTCCGACAGTCTCCATCGAGGGAAGTCCGGTGGTGCTGAACGGCACCGCGGCCGGAACCGCAACTATGGTCGTAACCGCAGATCCGAACACGCACGGTGATTTTACTTACCAGATTGTTGCCACTTCGCCCACAACCTCCCGGTACACGACCGTCCAAGTCATCGTCAGGCCGGCACCACCATCCGATAGCCGCCGTATACCCCTTCAAAAACCGCGTCCCAGCTCGCCGTGAGCGCATACGCGCGCGCCGCTTCGCTCATGGCCGCGTGTTTTCCCGGATCGCCGAGAACCTCGGCGACGGCGGCGGCAAAGTCGTCGTCCTTTGCTATCCGGCCGGTTTCGCCGTCACGAACGATCATCCTCGGCCCGCCGTCGGGCGTTACGATTGCCGGCACGCCGCTGGCCAGCGCCTCCAACACCACGTTGCCGAAGGTGTCCGTGTGCGAGGGGAAGACGAGAAGATCCATATTGGCGTAGGCCGTGGCGAGCTCCTCGCCGCGCAGAACACCGGGAAACTCCGCCCGCGGCATGCGTTCGCGCAGCCACGCCTCTTCGCCGCCATGGCCGACGAGCAGGAACCGGAAGCTCTGGTGCCCAAGCGCTTCAAGCTCCTCCTGCACGCGTGCCAGAAGAGCGACGTTTTTCTCGACGGAGAACCGGCCGACAAAGCCGAGCAGGTGATCGCGATCGTCGGGCCTGCGCTTGCGCTTGCGCGGGTGGAACAGTTCGGAGTCGACCCCGCGAGGCATTAAAAAGCACGGCCGGCCAGTCGACTCTTCCAGTTGGCGGCAAAGCTCCGGGTTGGGCGCGTAGAGTATCTGCGCAGCCGAATAGAACCGCACCACCGCAGCCATCGTAATGTCTTCGATCTTTTGTCCGGTCGCGGTCGAATGATTCTTCGGCAACAGGCGCAAGAACCACTCCGACCGTCGCGCCGCGTACTCGTGGAGGTTGGTATGCCAGCTTGCGGCGAGCGGCAACTGGAGACAGTGTGAAAGCCACGCTCCCAAAAGACCCACTTCGCTGGGGCCGGTGATGTGCACCAGATCGGGGCGAAAGCGCTCCACTGCTTCGCCCATGAGGGGAACATGGCGTAAAAACGCCGGGTCGAAGCGCAGGTCTTTTTCCAGGGCGAAGGAGAGAACGCCGCGCGGCAGCTCCAGCGTCCACACGTTGCCGTCTTCATGGAAGGCTTCCGCGCGATCGCCGGCGCGGACACAGAGAAAGGGCAGATCGCGCCGTCGCGCAAAGGCTTCAAAATGGCGGCTGGTGTGGGCGACCCCGTTCACTTCGTGAAACGAGTCGGGGAAATAGGCCACGCGAGGCGGAAGTGCGGTCATGGGTGCGTTGGCGAAGCTAGCGGAGCTACTGCAATTTCTGAGTTGCTATGCCCTCTCGGATTCCGTCTAAGGTCGCTGCTCCCTGGTGGTTGCTTCGACTTGAGTGCAGTGACTTCGGGGTACAGTGACTCAGGAATTCGGCTAGCGGAGTTAGCTGCATTAGCAAGTTAGCGAGTCAACAAGACGGCGAGTCGCCCTGCCTGCAAAGGCATCTCGGATCACTCCGCTAATACTGCCAACCTCGCATCTACCGCGATCAGTCGTTCTCGCCCAGCGCCAGGCGCAACTGTTGGGCGTCGTTCCAGGCGATGCGCAATCCGCCGGAAACCGGACCGCGGCCGAGCATTCTCACCATCGCAATGCTCCAGCGCAACAGCAGCGGCGCCGTTCCCTTGGGCCAAATCTCGCTCAGCGGCCGGTCGATTCCGTTGCCATCGGGATGGTAGACACGCTCGTCCCAGTTGCGCGAGCCGGCAGGGAAGTCCGGGTAATTGCGCACGATATCGACGGTGGACTGCAGGATGCGGTGCTTCCACGGCTCAGCGTACTGCGGCATAAAGAGCACGTTGCTGCTACGCTCACGGCGAATCTCGTGCACGAATTCGGTAAAGCTGGAAGCTCGGCTGAGATTGATGTTGGCGTTGGGTTCTACGCCGTGTCGGTCGCCGCCGGAGATCAGAAGCATATTCCACTTCTCGGCCAGCCGTTTCACCGCGCGATTCTCGTCCCAGTTGCGCAGGCCGTTCAGTTCCAGCGCATGAATCCAGACGCCGTACTTCAGCAGAAACTCGTTGACCAGGAAATCGTGCTTGTCGCGGCCGACGGTGTAGAGGTCCCACATGGGGTGATTGAAGACCAACAGCACGTTGGGCTCGGCGTCGAGCCCGGCCATGATCTCGGCCAGCCGCGCGGGATCCGGATGGTCGGTAAAGCCCTTCAGCGTTTGCATCCATTCCGTGGCGCGCGCGCTGGGCAGATTGTGCACCCCCAGGTGAAAGGATTGCACGCCTCCGTAAGGAACCGACCACTCCACGGAAACCGGAATCTGCCGCGCGCTGGGAACGGTGCGCAGCAACATCGGTGCGTTGATATTGTCGTGATCGGTGATCGAGACCATCGGCGACAGATCCATCTTCTCGATCTGCCGGGTCTCGAGGTCGAAGGCCAGCTTGGGAGTCAATGGCGGAGTCCAATAGCTGGCCGCATAGTCCACCCGCAGGCCATAATCGGCCTCCGACTTGCGCTCCAGCCGCGACAGCAGCGGCCGAACCGCGGGAAACTGATTGCCGAAGTTGGCGACGAAATCGAGCGTTTCCTTGGATTGGTTGGTATGACTGTGTAGCGAAACGCCCGTCCGAAAACCTTGCGGCGCATTTTTGTCGCGCCACTGGTATGAGATGGTCGACCTCGCCATTCCCCCTCCTTCATCCCAGATTGCACCATTCCTAGTACAATCAGTAGATGACAGGCTGCGTAAATGGGCAGTTAACATCAGAAGAATGGGCCTTCAATTCCCAGAAGAATCAACAAAGTAACCGCACGTGTCCAGGGAGTAGAGGAGAGTCGATCCAACGTCAGTATAAAGCACGGAAAGTGCTCGCGGCTTCTCCCGCCGGGGCGCCAGTTGGCCCGATTTTCAGGGCGAGTCCGCCTATTGCCCATGATTGATCAGGGATTGGACGAGCTCGAGCAAGCGGCCTGCGCCCCCGGGAAGCAGCGAGCTGGCCAGCGTGAGGATGGGTAGGGCAAGCGACTCGGCGTATTTCAGATAGAAGTTCCCCTGCAGCTTGCGGTCGTCGCCGTTGACGATGCGAGCCAGGATCGGGTCGGTATCCATCTCACTGAAGACCTTGAAAAACGCCCACCCAATCACAATGAGAAGCACACCTCCGGTAATCAGGAGAGGCGACAAAGGCACGAATGGATAAATCGCGAAGGCCAGAACGATGAGCGAGAAGATGAGGGCCACGGAGATGAAGAGATTGTGCAGCCGCGCCACGACGGCTTGAATAAACCCTATGTACAGCAAGCAAAGGAGTCTTTCCGCCGTCTGCTGCCATTCGGGCAGCCGCGCAACCTCTTCGTTTTCGTCGCTGAACCGCTCGCCGCAATTGCACGCCAGCGCCCGCTGGATGGCCTCCACTTTGGCCCCTATTCCACCTTCCGTGGCGTCGAATCTCATGTTCGCCACGTCGGTGGCCGACTTTGTCCCCGCCGCGGCCACAACGCCCATGAATTCCTGCAGGTCTTTGCGGTATCCGCTGACTCCCTCAACGTCGAGCGGCACCTTGTTGTATCTTTCCCGCATTCGTTCGAGCGTGGTGGCCCAAGCCAGGTAGTCGTGGGGCCGATGCTTGTGCGCCAGTTCGAGCACGCAGTCGGCCTGCGCCGCGTTGACCGCGCGCCGGTCGCGGAAGGAGAGCCCCGAAAACGACCACAGGTTGTTCCACTTGAAATCCTGGATGGGAACGAAACTGCGCCGGAATGGCTGCCGGTTCAATGCAATCAGGAG
>JASHTH010000179.1 GCA_030040655.1 Acidobacteriaceae bacterium
GCTCATGTCCAGCAACCAGCGACAGTCGACGCAAGTTAACTTTCGAATATCGGCCGAGAGCCTCTGGTCAGGTGCAAGCGCATTGAGGGCGATGACGATATGCAAGAGGTCAATTCGCACAAATTTTGATTTCGAGCTGGATAGGTCACGTCGCTAGCTGACTCCACCTCTCCGGAGTGCCGAAAGGCATATGGCAAATTCAACCGGGGCAACGCGGAGGTACGCGTTATGGATCTCTCGGAGTACATCTTTGAACCGCTTCGCAAACACAAGGACTTCATCTTATATAGGGGACGGCACAGAAGCCCCGACCAGTCGGTACGATCGTCGATTCTTCTCATGGCGCCCATGTTGCCTGATGCCGCAACCTCCAGGCTCAGACAAGCCGAACATGAATCCTTCCTCAGGTCCGAGCTGGAAACCGCATCGTGCGTTCTTCCTATTGCGGTCGCCCAATACGACTGGCGGCCGGTGCTTGTTCTTGAGAATCCGGGAGGCGAGTTTCTCGATGCACTGGTCCGGAAGCCAATTGACACCGGGTACTTTTTGCGAATCGCATTGGAGAAGGCATTCGAGGAGATCAAACGCGCGAATGAGCACCTCGAGGGCGAAAACGTAATCCTTCGTGAGCGAGCCGATGATCCGAATGATCCCGCCCTGGAGATCAAGCGCCTTCAGCGCTGCATGAATGATCTGATCGACGTGCTGGCACTCCCTGCTGCATGGAGACTTTGCGAGCCGGCTGAAATTCTATCTACGTTCGCGGATTCGCTCATGGGAATGCTCACCCTCGACTTTTTCTATGCGCGCGTCATAGTGGAAGCCGACGCCGAGCCGCTTGAAGTGCTCAGGGCCGGCCCGTCGCATAGGACGGACGAGATTGCGCAGTCTCTCGACGATTGGCTAAAGGAAGAGCGGATTGGTCAACCTTCGCCAACACGGCGCAAGATTGGACGGCACGAGATTTCGATCTTTCCCGTGCGCATGGGCGTAGAAGACGACCTTGGCCTTATCGTCACGGGATCACTGAGATTGGGCTTTCCAGACCAGGCCGAGAGAGTGGTTCTTAGCGTTGCCGCAAATCAAACAGCCGCCGCACTACAACAAGCACTGTTCCTGAGCAAACAGAAAGGCGTTGCGAGTGAACTCGATCAGCGGGTTGCGGAACGAACAAGGGAACTCGCCGAAAGCAACGAAGAACTGCAACTCCAGGTTGGGCTTCTGCAGCATCTTCCTGTGTCTGCCTGGACGCTCAAGCCGGATGGGACACCGGATTTCGTGAATCGAGTTTGGCTTGAATTCTCAGGTCAGACCCTCGATTTCGTCCGGTCTCATCAAGAGGCCTGGATGACCGCGGTGCACCCTGAGGATCGCGAGATAGCCGCCAGGAGTTTTTGGGAGGGCGTGCGTTCGGGACAGGGTTTCGCGTTCGAAACCCGGTCTCTCCGCGCTGGGGACGGGACATATCGCTGGCACCTGCAACAAGCTGTGGTCTTGCGCGATACCGAAGGAAAAGTCCTCAAATTCGTCGGTACCACCACCGACATTCACGACCAGAAGCGCGCCGAGCAAGCGCTGCGGGCGAGTGAGGCCAACCTGCGGCAAATGATCGATAACATGCCGGGGCTCGTAAGCACACTGGGGCCAAACGGCGAGACACAACTCATTAACCGCCAGATACTCGAATACTTCGGTAAGACCCCTGAGGAGTTGAGGAACTGGAGGATCAGCGACGCCATACATCCTGACGACCTGCCTCGTATCGTCGCCCTCCATGCCCAGTCAATTAAACCAGGTGTGTCATTCGGCAGTGAGTACCGTTTGCGCCGTGCTGACGGCGTATACCGCTGGTTTCATTTTCGTGCCGAACCGGTGCGAGATGCTGCGGGTCGTGTCAACGGCTGGTACGTCCTTGCCACCGATATCGACGATCGAAAGCAGGCTGAAGAGGCTCTGCAGGCGAGCGAGCGTAATTTCGCCTCTATCATCAACACCATTCCGACTCTCGCATGGTCTGCCCGTCCAGATGGCTATTGCGACTTTCTCAATCAAAGCTGGCTGGACTTTACGGGCCTGGCTCCGGAGCAGGCGCACGGCTGGGGCTGGTCGGATGCAATTCATCCAGAAGATCGGGATAAGTTGCTGCAATACTGGCAATCCGCGATCACTTCAGGTGTGCTCAGCGAAACTGAAGCGCGCATGCGCCGCTTCGATGGAGTGTATCGATGGACTCTGATTCGCGCCAATCCCTGGCGCGATGAATCGGGCTCCATTGTCAAATGGTATGGAACCAACACCGATATTGACGATAGAAAGCGCGCCGAGGAGGCGCTGCGGGCGAGTGAAGCCAACCTGCGGCGAGTGATCGATACGATTCCCACGCTGTCCTGGTGCAATTTGGCAGACGGTCCAAACGAGTTCCTTAGCAAGAGCTGGCACGAGTACACAGGCCTCTCTCCTGAAGAGGCGCACGGCTGGGGTTGGTCTGCGGCATTCCATCCAGACGATCTGCCGCCATTGTTGAAGAGCTGGCAGGATCTGTTGATCTCGGGAGAACCCGGAGAAATCGAGGCACGCCTTCGCCGTTACGATGGAGCGTATCGATGGTTTCTCATCCGCGTCGCTCCGTTCCGCGACGAATCCGGCAAGATTTTACGTTGGTATGGGACCAGCGCGGATATCCATGATCGCAAGTTGGCTGAGGACGAACTCAAGCGGAGCGAAGCAAGATACCGGATTGTGATTGAAGCAGCCAGCGATGCGGTGGTCAGTATCGACGAGAGCGGCGTAATCATTCTTGCCAACCCGGCAACGAAGCGGATGTTCGGATACGACCCGGAATGGCTCATCGGCAAAAACCTCAAGGTTCTTATGCCGGGAGCAATGCGCGAACTCTTTGAGACCAGCTTCAAGCGATTTCTGGAGACCGGCGCGAGAAAATTGAACTGGCAGGGAACCGAGGTGACTGCATTACGGGCTAACGGTGCGGAGTTTCCCGTGGAGATTTCATTCGGGGAGATAACTGCGAATGGACGAAAGGTGTTCACGGGTTTCATTCGCGATATATCCGAAAAGAAACGCGCCGAGGAGGCTGTTCTCGCAAGCCAGCGGAGTCTTAGGCTCACCATCGATACAATGCCGGTCCTGTCATGGACTGCTCTTCCGGATGGTACTGCCGAGTTCTTCAACAAACGGTGGCTGGACTATACGGGTTTGTCGCTGGAGGAGGCGCAGGGGCAGGGTTGGGCGCAGGCGTTTCATCCTGACGACCTGAATCGGGTGAATGATTATTGGCGATCGCATATCCTTAGCGGTGAGCCGGGCGAGGTTGAGGCGCGTCTTCGTCGATTCGATGGGAGCTATCGATGGTTCTTGCTTCGCGGAAATCCATTGCGCGACGAGTCGGGCGCGATCGTCAAGTGGTATGGAACCAATACCGATATTGACGATCGGAAACGGGCGGAGGAGGAGCTTACGAGAGCAAGAGCGGAGCTCGCCCACGTCGCCAGGGTTACGAGCCTTGGAGTGTTGACCGCATCTATCGCACATGAAGTGAACCAACCATTGTCGGGTATCGTGATGAATGCCGGCACGTGCCTGCGGATGCTGGACAGCGATCCCGCGAACATCGAAGGTGCGCGCGAGGCGGCACGGCGCATGATTCGCGATGGAAATCGCGCTTCGGAGGTAGTCACGCGTCTGCGGGCCCTTTTCAAGGGGAAGGAAGTTGTGTCCGAGTGGGTGAATCTGAATGATGCCGCGCAAGAAGTGATCGCGCTATCGTTAAGTGAGCTGGAGAGCAAACGGATCATTGTTCGGCATGAATTCGCCGAAAATCTACCGGCGGTAAAGGGCGATCGCATCCAGCTTCAGCAAGTGATTCAGAATCTGCTGCGCAACGCCGCGGATGCGCTGAGTAGTATTGAAGATCGGCCTCGGCAATTGCTGATCAGAACGGAACGCGACGATGGCACCAACGTACAGCTCATCGTGCAAGATGCGGGAATCGGCATCGATCCCGAGGCTGCCGACCGGCTGTTCGACCCGTTCTATACCACAAAGGAGGATGGAACCGGCATCGGACTTTCCGTCAGCCGATCAATCGTCGAAGCTCATCGAGGCCGGATTTGGGCAACGGCGAACGACGGCCCGGGCAGCTCATTCATCTTTTCCATTCCGTCCGATCCAGGCTCCATCCAATCTCAGGGTCAATGACCTGCCGGGGTTTGGCTCATCCGGCAACCAATACCAAATTAGAATTCAGCCCCGGCATCTGAAGATCCATCAAGGCCGCATCCAGGCGATGCGTCCGAAATCTTTCTATGGCGTCTTCTCCATCCGCGGCTTCCGCTACCAACCTCGTGTCAAGTTCCGCATTGCCCACGGCAGAAAGCTCTTTGCGCAGAAGAGGGTGATCGTCCACCGCAAGAATTCGGATCAACTTAGGAGCGTTGCTCCTCTCTACCTGCCCAGCGGAACAACCGGAATCGACGATCATTCCTGCGCTTTTGGTACGCCAATGAAGCGGGAACTCTCTCACTCATCTCGCTGTCCGGATTTCCGAGGCCGGCTCATTTTCCAGGGGTGCATGAAGATCATCTTCTGAGAGCCGGAAAAAAGG
This sequence comes from Acidobacteriaceae bacterium, assembly GCA_030040655.1. GTDB lineage: Bacteria > Acidobacteriota > Terriglobia > Terriglobales > Acidobacteriaceae > Telmatobacter. The sequence continues at coordinate 4,622 of JASHTH010000179.1, forward strand.
TAGGAGTCTGGTCCGGATGCGCGGAATCTCGCGCTACCATGTCAGGAGAGATCGCCGGGGAATCCACAGGATTCCCCGGCTGTGCGAAAGACGAAGTTTCAGAGCAGTGAGATTGGGTCGGTTCGGGTATCGCCCTGCGTGCCTTGTTCACGATCCAGACAAATGGATTCCGAATAGAAATCCGTCAAAGTCGCGAAATCGAGCGACGCACAACGAGGAGAAGCATGGAAGCTGGAGATACGAATCGCAGGAACTTCTTGAAGGCTGGCAGTGCGGCCGTTGCGGCATCGGCGTTTTCGTGGAACGCCAAGAGCTACGCGGCCATTGTGGGCGCCAACGACCGGGTGGGAGTTGCCGTTGTGGGTTGCGGCGACCGCATGAAGGGCGCACTGATCCCATCGTTTCTGCGGCACGCCGATGAACTCAACTTCGAATTCGTTGCCATCTCCGACCTGTGGAGCCGCCGCCGCGAAGAAGGGGTTGCCTACATCCAGAAACTCAGCGGCAAGACGGTCGAGACAGCTCGAAACAACGACGAGCTCTACGCGCGGAAAGACGTCGACGCGGTTCTCATTGCCACAGCCGACTTCCAACATGCTCTGCACGGCGTGGAAGCCGTCGAAGCCGGACGCGATGCGTACGTCGAGAAGCCTACCGCGCACACCATGAAGGATGCGCGTAAATTCCTGGCCGCCGTGAAGAAGACCGGCAGGATCGTCCAAATCGGAACGCAGCGCCGCAGCACGCCGAGTTATCAGAAGGCCGCCGAGTACATCCAGTCCGGCCAATTCGGCGACATCGTGATGGTCGAGATGACCTGGAACGTCAACCAGCCTGGACGCTGGCGCCGGCCCGATGTTGTGCCGCTTCTCAAAGAGGAGGACACGGACTGGAAGCGCTACCTGCTCGACCGTCCTTACGAGCCGTTCAACGCGCGCAAGTATCTCGAGTTCCGCCTCTTCTGGCCTTACTCCTCCGGCATCCCCGACCAGTGGCTCGTCCACCAGATCGACACCGTGCACTGGTTCACAGGCCTGCCGCATCCACGCAGTGTGGTGGCCAACGGCGGAATCTACCTCTGGAAAGATGGCCGCCAGAACTGGGATACGATGACGGCTGTCTTCGACTACGGTCCGATCGATGACCCAACCAAGGGCTTTCAAGTGCTGTACACCTCGCGCTTTACTAACTCAGCCGGCGGCGTAAAGGAGCTTTACTACTCCAATGGCGGAATGATTGACATGGACAAGCAGACCGTGACGCCGACCGGGGGTCTCACTGCGCATTCGGCGGCGGAAATGGGTATGCAGCCGAACCTGCTGCCTAGTTTCTCGCTTGTCGAACATGCCGAGGCCGCCTCGACGGCCGCGGACACCGGCGCGGACCCCGAGACCTCGGCGAATATGCGTAACTGGATGGAGTGCGTGCGCTCGCGCAAGACGCCCAACGCGCCCATCGAAGCCGGCTACAGCCATTCCATCGCGCTGTGCATGAACGTGGCCGCGATTCAGTCCGGAGAGAAGGCGACCTTCGACGAAGAGACGCAGCAGGTATTGGCCGGAGGCAAAGTCTATGCGTAGGATGGCCGCGATCCCTTTGCTCTCTGCCATGCTCTCTACGCCGCTTACCCCCGCCCACAGGGGAGTGCAGGTCATCGCGTACGAAGACCAGCGCCGCGTTGACATCACCATCGATGGCCAGCCCTTCACCTCGTACATTTGGCCAACGACGTTGAAGAAACCCGTTCTCTATCCGCTCGTCAGCGACGAGGGCATCACGGTGACACGCGGCTTTCCGCTCCATCCCCGGCCCGGCGAACGCGTCGATCACCCGCATCAGGCTGGGCTGTGGTTCAACTATGGCAATGTGAACGGATTTGATTTCTGGAACAACTCCGATGCCATCAAGCCCGAGGACCGCGCGAAGATGGGCTCGATCGCTGAAACGAAGATCGTCTCCACCAAGGGCGGCGCGGATCGCGGAGAACTTGTCGCCGACTCGGCTTGGATCGCCGGAGACGGCGAGGCGTTGCTCCAACAGACGACCCGCTACGTCTTCATGCGCCGTCCCCGCATGCGCATCATTGATCTCTTCATCACGCTCACTGCGCAGGACCAAGTTGTCTTCAACGATGACAAGGAAGGCCTGCTGGGCATTCGCGTCGCGCGCTGGCTCGAGTCTCCGGAAGAAAAAGGCGGAATCTTCATGGACGCGAGCGGCCATCCAACCAAGGTCGCCGCCGGCGATGTGAAAGACGCGGCCGGCGAGTACCTGACCAGCGAAGGGGTGAAGGGCGAAGCTGCATGGAGCACGCGCGGCCGCTGGTGCCTGCTCACCGGCCACACCGGGGATCACATCGTAACCCTGGCCATCATCGATCATCCCGGCAATCCGGGATATCCGACCTACTGGCATGCGCGCGGCTACGGATTGTTTGCGGCAAACCCGCTGGGACGCAAAATCTTTGACCCTAGACAAACGCAGCTTGACTTCACGCTTGAGAAGGGCCAGTCGGTCACCTTCCGCTATCGCGTTCTGATCGATTCGTTCGCCGCGACGCCGGCAGAACTCGAACAGGCGGCCGACGCGTTCGCAAAAGTTCATTAATTCAGTCGAGGCGAAAGGCTTATACCGTTTTAGGAAATTCTGTATCCTAAGCCGCAATCGATGAGTCGACGCGACCTTAAGGAGCGGCGACCTTGGACATCGCAAGAGAGGACACAGTATTTCCTAAAACGGTCTAGAGGGAGGCTGCCTTCTCTGTGCAACTCATTATGGCAGTTTAAGAAATTCTGTAGACGAAGAAAGATCGCTGAGTCGACGCGACCAGCAGGGAGCGCCGACCTTGAGCAGCATTCCAAAGGGACACACTATTTCCTAAACTGCCCTAAGGATTGTGAACCCGGTCCGGCGCAGCTCTGGCAGAGGAAAGAGTTGGCGGTTACCCGAGGCCAATCCTCCTGGGCAGGCTCGATTCAGCTGGGCGGGGGCTCGCCATTCGAGAAGGAAACGGATTCGAAGCATTTTAACGAGACTTTGAGTTGCCTCAAGTTGCTAACCGTAATTTGATCCAGCCCGGCGGATCGGTCATTTGCTGTCGTTCCCCTTGCCGTACATGTAGCCGCGTGCCCGCGGAGTGACGTGAGTCATATAATATGTCCGTCATCGGTACGGCGCCGGGCGATGGACGCCCGGAATTGCATTCGCGGGAGGGGCTAGCCATGCGAGCCGGATGGAAGATCCGTTCGATCGCCGCAACTTTCCTTCTCAGTCATTTGCCTCTTTTTGCCCAGGTCACCGGCTCCATTACCGGCACCGTGCGCGATGCCACGGATGCGGTCGTGCCTGGAGCACATGTTGCGGTTACGGAGATCGATCGGGGCATTCACAGGAGCACCATAAGCAACGGAACCGGCGATTACCTCGTTCAGGGACTCGGCGAGGGCACGTACAACGTCGCCATCTCCGCGCCTGGCTTTGAGAAGTACGTCGCTTCGGAGATTGTGCTCCGCGTGGGACAGAATGCCCGCGTGGACGCCCGGCTCAAGGTCGGCAGCCAGACCGCCGAGGTCACCGTGGAAGGCTCTGCCGCGGGGTCCGTCGAGACGCAAAGCTCCGAGCTCTCCACCACCATCACCTCCAATCAGATCACTCAATTGGAGCTGAATGGCCGCTCCTTCGTACAGTTGATCGAGCTCTCCCCGGGGGTGAGCAATCAGACTGGCCAGTCCGAAGGCACCACCGGACCCAACGGGAGCGTAAGCTACTCCATCAATGGCGGGCGCACTGAGTACAACAACTGGGAGATCGACGGCGGCGACGTGATGGACTCCGGCAGCATGGCCAATCTCAACGTCTTCCCTAATGTGGACGCCCTCGACGAGGTGCAGATCTTTACTTCAAGCTATGACGCGCAGTATGGCCGCAGCGGCTCGGGAACCGTCGAGGCGGTCACCAAATCCGGCACCAACCAGCTGCATGGGGAGGTCTTCGAGTTTCTGCGCAACCAGTTCTTCAACGCCAAGAACTACTTCAACCTGCCCAATCAGCCCATCGGCGCTTATAAGAAACACGACTACGGCGGTACCCTCGGCGGGCCGATCGTGATTCCTCACGTTTACGACGGGCACAACAAGAGCTTCTTCTTTTATTCAGAAGAACTCCGCGTCGAGAACGTGCCCGGCTTTTATTCCCTGCCGGTTCCCACCGCCGCCGAGCGCGCCGGCGACTTCAACGCCATCTGCCCGCCTGCGGGAACCATTTTTTATCGCACGCCGCCCTCGAATGCCTCGCCCACTTTCGTCACTTATCCCGACTGTCCTGCCTACAACTCCGACGCCGCGCAGGACGGCGGGTTCATCGGATTTCCCAACAACACTGTCTCGCCCTACATCGACAAGACCAACACCGCCGACTTTCTGGCGCTGATCCCGTTGCCCAATTCCACCTTTGCCGGCTTGCCCTACTATCGCGACCCCGCGCCTGCTCCGTACACGTGGCACGAAGAGCTCTTCAAACTCGATCATCAGTTCAACACCAAGCTGCACGCGTCGTTCCGCTTCATCCACGATTCGCCTTTGGTCACGCTGCAGACGTCCACGCCTTGGGCTCTCGGCGGTGTCCTGCCCGGCATTCCCGGCCATGAGCTCGAACCCGGCGTTTCCATGGTCTTCAACCTGCAGTGGACGCCGTCATCGACCCTCACCAACGAATACATGATGGGCTATGGCGCCAATCACATCACTATCGTCAACAGCACCGGCGCCGGCGCGCTCCCGCCCAGCCTCACCATGACGGGGCTGTTCAACAATGACTTCGGCGGCAAAGTACCCACGCTCGTCATCAACGGAGGCGTCAGCTATGGCACACTCATTCAGGATGCGGGTCCGGTTCCTTTCTACAATTCGAACCCGACCTATACCTATCGCGACACGCTGACGAAGTTAATTCACAATCACAACCTGAAGACCGGTTTCTATCTTACGTTTAACCAGAAGAATGAAGACGCCGAACTCTATACGCAGGGCATTCTCACCTTCAGCGGCAATGGAGCCACCTGGTTCACGGCGCCGGCCAGCGGCGGCATTCCCAGCACCGGCAGCTCGTTTGCCGATTTTCTGGTGGGCGACATCGCCAATTATTCTCAATCGAACCAGGAGCCGAAATATCATTTCGAATTCAAGATCTTCGAGCCGTTCCTCCAGGATGACTGGCACATTACAAAAAGGCTCACCTTGAACCTAGGCCTGCGCATGAGCATGTTTGGGCTTTATACGGAAATGAGCAAGCTCGCCTATAACTTCGACCCGTCGGCATTCAATGCCGCAAAGATGCCAACCGTGGATCCCAACACCGGCCAGCTCGATTTCGGTCCCGGCCAGAGCATCCAGAATCTGAGCGGCATCGTGCGCTGCGGCGAGAACGGCGTTCCCGACGGCTGCATGAAGGGCCATATCTGGAATCCCGCTCCGCGCTTTGGCTTTGCCTGGGATCCGTTTGGAGACGGGAAGACCGCAGTCCGTTCCGCCTACGGCATCTTTTACGAACACACCAACGGCAACGAAGCCAATGCCGAATCACTCGAGGGCCAGCCGCCGCTGGTTCTCACTCCGATCCAGTTTTACATCCAGGGTTACCGAAATATCGGGGGCGGAGTTTATTTTCCTCTTATTCCCCAATCCATCCCGACGACGCAAGTTACATGGCCCTATATGCAGCAATATCACTTCGATATCCAGCGCGAGCTGATGCGCAATACCATCGCAACCTTTTCCTATGTAGGCAGCAAAGGAACTCATCTCACGCTGCAGAACGATCTGAATCAGCTTCACGATCTGAACCCGGCGGACAACCCTTACCCCGCGGGCCTACCCATCACCGCTCCGGACTGTGAGAACGCAAGTAACGGGCCGCCGGTCTACGTTGCCGGCCATCTTGTTAAGCCCGATGCGTTGCTCCATCTCAATGTCGCCTGCGGCAATGTCGATCCCGACATGTATCGGGAAAACTTCCCCGGCTGGAGCACCGTGACCGGAATCGAGCTCGGGGCCAGCTCCAACTACAACGCTTTGCAGGTCTCGGCTCGCCGCACCGCCACCAATCTCGAATTGACTCTGGCTTACACTTACAGCCATTCGATCGACAACGAATCCGACCGCTGGGACAGCAACTTCGTCGACACCTATAATTTGAAAGGCAATCGCTCCAGCTCCAACAATGACCAGCGTCATATTCTCAATGTCAGTTATATTTACACTCTGCCAAAGCTATCGAGCGCTCGCCGCCTGACCCGAGCCGCCCTCGGCGGCTGGCAATGGTCGGGCATCACCGAATTGCAGACCGGCGATCCGTTCAGCATCGTCAACGGCGGCTATTACGACAACGCCGGCGTGGCCAACGGTAACGGCACCGGCTCGTATGCCGACCGCGCGCCCGGCATAAGCCCGAAGCATATCACCGGACCGCGCAACCAGCCCGGCATCTACGGCCCGCTGCTCTTCAATCCGGCGGCCTACAATGAGCCGCAGGGACTCACATTCGGGAATTCCGGCCGCAACTCCCTTTTCGGCCCGCGCAACACCAATTTCGACATGGGGATTTTCAAGCACTTCCAGTTAAACGACCGATGGATAGCGGAGTTCCGGACCGAAGCCTTCAACGTCTTCAATCATCCGCAGTTCGACGGCGTGAATAACTCTCCCAGTTGCTACCTTCCCAATGGAAGCTTTCAATACAACGCCGGCGCCGACACCTGCGTGGAAGGCAATGCTGCCGAAGGCTATCTCCCTTCCGGCTTTCTGCACCCGGACAATGTGCGCGACCCACGTATTCTCCAGTTTGCTCTCAAGCTCATGTTTTAGAGAGGTTCCACAATAACGGTACCCAGTCTCAGCCGTTGCTGAAAGAGAGACTGCGACGGCTGCGAACGGTTCCTGGAGCGGGTTCGATTACGGCGCAGACCTGGGCCTTGGAGATCGGCGAATTCACCCGCTTCGGCAAGATCAAGGAGGCGATCAGCTACTGCGGGCTGTGCGGCGATGTCGCCAATCCGGAGAGCGCCGGGATAAACCGGCATGTTGTAGGGGGTGCAAGTCCCCTGCAGGAAAGGAAGTAGCGAATCCATCCTGACCTCTAGTCTTGCGGAGCTGATCGTGAGGTCAGTTTCGAAGCGTAGGCCGGAGGTGTTGGTGGGCGGGGTGATTGAGCTTCGAAAAGGCGATGGATCAGGATGCCGACT
>JASHTH010000180.1 GCA_030040655.1 Acidobacteriaceae bacterium
CTAAACGTCGTGCGCATGGGCGAGTCGACCTGGAGCCTTTGGGAGCCCGAAGACGGCCGCTTCGACTACGCGTGGATGGATCGCATCGTTGACGCCATGGGCAAGGCCGGAATCAAGGTCATTCTCGGCACGCCCACGTACTCCATCCCCTCATGGATGTACCACGAACATCCCGAGATCCTTGTCGACCGCATTCCTCCCGGCGAATTCGGCGGCAAGGCCGAGGCGGCGGTCTACGGTCTGCGCCAGAATATGGACACCGACTCGCCGGCCTATCGCTTCTACGCCGAGCGGTTGATTCGGCACATCGTTTCCCACTACAAAGACAACCCAACCGTGATCGGCTGGCAGCTCGACAACGAGACTTCAAGCTACGGCGCCGCCAATCCCGACGTCTTCATCGGATTTCAGCACTACCTCGAGAAAAAATTCGGCACGCCCGAGGCGCTGAGCAAAGCCTGGTTCCTGAATTATTGGGGCGAGAACCTGCACACCTGGGAAGACCTGCCCACGCGCGACGGAACCATCTCTACCAGCTACAAGCTGGAATGGACGCGCTGGAGCCAGATGCGCGTCACCGATTTTTTGCATTGGCAAGCCGCGTTGGTGCGCGAGTGCGCGTCGCCGCGGCAGTTTGTCACCACCGATTACGCAGGGATGATGAAGCACGATGTGAATGAAGAAGCGGTTGCCGAAGCGCTCGACATTCCCGCCGTCAACGTCTACCACGGCACGCAGGACCACTTCGACGGCGTCACGCAGGCCATCCAGGAAGACTTCACCCGGTCGCTCAAGCACTCGAACTTTCTCATCACAGAAACCAACGGGCAGAGCACCGACTGGACCTCGGCCTACCAGTTCCCGCCCTACGACGGCCAGTTGCGCGAGGATGTCTACACGCATCTCTCGAACGGTGCGGAAATGGTCGAGTATTGGCACTGGGCCTCGATCGCCGCCGGCCAGGAGACCTACTGGAAAGGCATTCTCTCCCACGATCTCGAGCCCAACCGCGAATATGCCGAGGTCTCGCGCACGGCGCATGAGCTCGAAAAGATCGGCCCGCACCTGGTCGGCTTGCAGATTCACCCTCAGGTGGCGATTCTCTGGAGCCGCGACTCGGCCAACGCCATCGACTTTATGCCCTTCAGCTCCGCCGGCCCACGATGGAGCTTTGCTGCTTCCGTCGCCGACTACGGCACGCTGGTTCAGCAGATGCACCGCTCGCTCTACGACCTGAACGTAAGCTGCGATTTTGTCTTTCCCGAAACGCAGGACTTTTCAGCTTATAAGCTCCTCATCGTTCCCGCCCTATATATCGCCGACGACGCGCTGCTCGAGCGGATCTCCGATTACGTGAAGAACGGCGGCCACGTGGTCGTGACCTTCAAGAGCGGTTTCGCCAACGAGAACTCCACAGTGCGCTGGGTGCGCGCGCCTGGGCCGCTACGCGAAGCCGCCGGCTTCAGCTACCAGGAGTTTTCCAATCTCGAGCATCCACTGGCGCTCACAGGTGATCCATATCACGTAGGCGAGGAGAACAAGGTGAGCTACTGGGCCGAATTCCTCACGCCCGAGCACGCCAAAGCGCTCGCCTGGTACGACCACCCCTTCTTTGGCAAATGGCCAGCCATCACCGAGAACCAATACGGCGCCGGCACGCTGCTCTATGAGGGAACGTATCTCTCCGACAAGCTGCAGACTGCGGTTCTGCTAAGCGCGTTGAAAGAAACCGGCCTCACCGGACCCGATCAGGAGCTTCCTGCCTCCGTCCATGCAACGCACGGAGTCAATCGGCTGGGTAAGCACCTTCATTACTACTTCAACTATTCCGGTTCCGAAGTCAGCTTCACGTATCCGCATGGCGCGGGGATGAATCTGCTCAACGGCGATGCCGTTGCCGAATCCGAAAAGCTGACCCTGGCGCCCTGGGATCTCGCGATCATCGAGGAAAAGTGATGTCCGCCACATCAGCTCAAGCAAAATCGGAGTAGCATAGGATTGCTTATTCGTAGAACTTCGATTTGGTAGTGGGTAAAAACGTACGGGCTGAAGCCCGAACCCTCCCAACCTGACCCGCTACTTTCGATTTCCACGGGGAGGAAGCCCGTGAGCACAGAACTTCTCGTACCAGCTACCCGCAGAATCGTTCATACCCGGCTTTCGGGCTATGAACTGTTACTCAACCCTGGCCTGAACAAAGGCACTGCGTTTACCGAGGAAGAGCGCGACGCGTTCCACCTGCACGGATTGCTGCCGCCCCATATCGGAACCCTCGAAGACCAATGCGAGCGGCGCAAGCATTTCCTCGACCTGCACCCGCTGCCCTTCGACAAGTACATGTTGATGCGCGACCTGCAGGACAGCGACGAGACTCTCTTCTACGCGCTCATCGCCCGCTACACCGAAGAACTGCTGCCTGTCGTCTACACGCCGGCCGTGGGCGAGGGCTGCCAACGCTTCTCCGAAATCTGGCGCAAGCCGCGCGGTCTTTTCTTGAGCTACCCCAACAAGCATCGCATCGAGCAAATCCTCTCCCATCCTCGCTACGACATCATCCGCTGCATCGTGGTCAGCGACGGCGAGCGCATCCTCGGCCTGGGCGACCAGGGCGCCGGCGGCATGGGCATCCCCATTGGCAAAATGGCTCTCTACACGGCGCTCGGAGGCATTCCTCCGCATCACTGCCTGCCCATCCTGCTCGATGTCGGCACGGACAACGAAGCCTTGTTGCGCAATCCCGTCTACGTCGGTTGGCAGCACCATCGCGTGCGCGGGCAGGAGTACGACGACTTCATCGAGACCTTTGTCACGGCCGTCGAGCGCCGCTGGCCGCACATCCTGCTGCAGTGGGAGGACTTCGCCGGCGAAAATGCCATTCGCCTGCTGCACCGCTATCGCGATCGCCTCTGCACCTTCAACGACGACATCCAGGGCACGGCCGCCGTCACCACAGGCACGCTGCTGGCCGCCGTGCACGCCACCGGCGTTCCCTTGCGCGAGCAGACGATTGCCATGTTCGGCTCCGGCTCGGCGGGCGTCGGCATCGTCGACCTGCTCATCGCGGTCATGCAGGAGCAGGGACTCACCGAGCAGCAGGCCCGCCGGCGTATCTACGCCTTCAATCGTTACGGCCTGCTCGTCGATGGCAACCCCGGAATTCGCTTGAGCCAGACTCAAATGGTTCGCAGGAAAGACGATATCGCAAGCTGGAAGCTTTCTTCTCCGGGCAACGTCTCGCTGCTCGACGTGCTGCGCAACGCCAGGGTGACGGCTCTCGTGGGTGTTTCCGCTCAAGCGGGCGCATTCAGCGAAGAGATTGTGCGCCAGATGGCGCGCAACGCCGAGCGCCCGATTATTTTCCCGCTCTCCAACCCCACTTCAAAATCCGAAGCCACACCAGCCGACATACTTCGCTGGACCGAGGGACGCGCGCTGGTCGGAACCGGCAGTCCTTTCGATCCGGTCGAAGTCGCCGGCCGCCAGATGAGAATTTCTCAGATCAATAATTCGTTCATCTTCCCCGGTCTCGCCCTCGGCATCCTTGTTTCGAGGGCTAACCGCGTCACAGACGGAATGATCATGGCTGCTGCTAAGGCCCTGGCCGCGATGTCGCCGGCCTGCAAGGACTGCAATGCGCCTTTATTGCCGCCGATCTCCGATTGCCGCAAGGGAAGCCTGGTGGTCGCCCAAGC
>JASHTH010000181.1 GCA_030040655.1 Acidobacteriaceae bacterium
AGGCCCGATATGGGGCCAAACGGAGTCGAAGGATCTGCGGCTGAAACTTCCGGCTCATACGCCGAACTCCGAGGCACCGGACAAGCGTAACGCCGAGCCGCGGAAAATCTCCCAGAATTTGACGAATGCCTTGAGGCGCACCACTTGAAAATAATCGCTCGCCACGCAATAGAAGATCGTGACGATCACCCAGTCGAGATGGAGCACGCTCGCGCCGACTTCGTCGCTGAAGGGCAATAGCACGGCGCTGAAGACCATGGCCAGCACGATGAGCATCAGCTTCACGATGCCCATCACGAGGTTGATCTCGACCAACTTGCTCGTGAATGCTTTTCCAAGTTTCATGCTCTCCACGAGTGCGGAAAACGGCGAACGGTCTTCGAGCAGCACGAGCAGCGGCGCGATGGAAACAATCCAACTCATGAGGGCCCATAGGGTGAAGAATCCCAGCGAGAGAAAGATCACCCAGATGAAATAGCCCACCAGGTCCGGCTCGGCGGTTGAAGTCACGTGTGTCGCCGCGGCCCAGCCGATCGATTGGAACCATCCCCAGCAAAGCGCGATGAGCGCTGCCAGCCACGCCGCCTGCAGCACGATCTGCGTCACGGGACGCATGGGCAGGCGCGGGTCCATGCGTTTCAGAACGAGATTGCGCCCTAACCCGGAGACGACCACCCAGGCCAGCGCAGCCGGAATGGCGATGGCCGGCAACACAGCCATCACATGTGGGCGATATTGAACCCACGCATCGGCAAGCTTCACAGCCGCGAGCCAGGGATTTTGGAGACTGATGTCGCTCAGGCCCGCGGCGTCGAGCGGCAGGGCGGCAAGAACTCGCTCGATCGCGATCCAGCAGGCGATCAGGATGGGAATGCCGACCAGCCATCGCCAGGCGACTTCGATGAGCGTAAGCGAGGGTCGAGTAAAGACCCAACTCATCTGGCCCACGAGCGATTGCGTTCCGCGCAGTGCAGCTCCCGCAGGCGCGGATGTCGATTGACCGGGAATAGGAGGGCGAACCAATTTTGTAGAGGAAGAAACCGTCACTTCACCACCAGATTCACCAGCTTGCCCGGAACCACGATCGCTCTGGCAATGGATTTTCCTTGCAGACGCGATTGCACCTTCGGGTCGGCCTTGGCCGCCGCTTCCATTGCGCCGCCTCCCGAATCGGCAGCCACGCGAATGACCGAGATCAGCTTGCCGTTGATCTGCACCGGAATCTCGAGCTCGTCTTCCTTGGCAAGCCCGGGATCGCTCTTGGGCCAAGGCGCGCGCAGGATTGCGCCTTCTTCGCCTAACTCTTCCCACAGCTCCGCCACGAGATAGGGCGCAAACGGCGCAAGCATCAAAACCATCGACCGCAGCAGCTCGCGCTGCACGATCGCCGGCACTTCGCCGGAAGCCATCTGCGCTTCCGCCGCATACATCTCGTTCACCAGCTCCATGATCGCCGCCACGCAGGTGTTGAAGTGCCAGCGGCCATCAAAGTCAAGCGTGATCTTGGCGATGGTCTGGTGAAGTTTGCGCAGCAGCTTCAGCGAGACGCCAGTAGGGGTGAATTCAGGGGCTAAAGCCCCAGGAGAATGGGGGCTCCGGATGTACGGGCTAAAGCCCGTACCCTCCCTAAAGCCCGTACCCTCCCTAAAGCCCGTACCCTCCCTAAAGCCCGTACCCTCCCTAAAGCCCGTACCCTCCCTAAAGCCCGTGTCTTCTCTAAGACTCGTACCCTCCCGAAGGCCGGAATGCTCCGCTTTCGTGGGTGCCCCGTCCTTTCGCGGTTCTTCGGCGAAAGGGTGGGAATCACCGCGCGCCGCCAGACCGTGCTTCCTTACGAGCCGGTACACGCGGCCCAGGAAGCGGCTTACGCCGGCGACTCCGTCCTCCTGCCAGTCGAGATCGCGGTCGGGCGGCGCGGCAAAGAGCGCGTACATGCGCGTGGCGTCGGCGCCGTAGCGCGCCACCATGTCGTCGGGCGAAACCACGTTGCCCTTCGACTTCGACATCTTCGCGCCGTCCTTGATCACCATGCCCTGCGTGAACAGGCGCGTCACCGGCTCATCGTTGGCGATCATGCCCAGGTCGCGCATTACGCGCGTCCAAAAGCGCGAGTAGATCAGGTGCAGAATGGCGTGCTCCACGCCGCCGATGTATTGATCGATCGGGAACCAGTAGCGCGCGATCGCCGAATCGAAAGGCGCGCCGGCGTTCTTCGCGTCGGTATAGCGATAGAAGTACCAGCTCGAATCGACGAAGGTGTCCATGGTGTCGGTCTCGCGATGCGCAGGGCCGCCGCATTGCGGACATTTGACGTTGTAGAACTCCGGCACGTGCGACAGCGGCGAGCCGCCCTGCTGCGTGATTTCGATGTGTTCGGGCAACAGCACCGGCAACTGCTCATCCGGCACCGGAACCATGCCGTCGCGCTCGCAGTGAATCATGGGAATGGGCGTGCCCCAGTAGCGCTGGCGGCTCACGCCCCAGTCCTTCAGCCGATAGGTAACGGCCGCTTTGCCGAACCCGCCGCGCTCGGCGGCCTGCTGCATGCGCTTCTGCGCTTCATGGCAGCTCAGGCCGTTGAACTTGCCGGAGTTCACCACCACGCCGTTTTCCAGCGTGAAAGGCAGCACCGGCTCCTCGGCCGCGGGATCGGCAGGAGCAATTACGCGGCGAATCGCGATGCCGTATTTTTGGGC
>JASHTH010000182.1 GCA_030040655.1 Acidobacteriaceae bacterium
AGGCCCTTCGTGATCACGATCACGCCTGGGGCAATTCGCACTGCTTTGGTGAGGAAATTGCCTGATCGAGGGACGAGGGCGAGGTGTCTCAGCCCCTGCCTCTTCCCCGGGCTCCTCACTTGCAAGGTCGCTCTGCACGTGAACGGTTTGCAGACGCTTCGCAACGTGAACCGACCAAGAGATCCGTCTTCCGGGTCTTTGTAGGAGGAGCCGACCATGCACCAGACAAAGTGGTTTCTACTGATTGTCTCCCTCATCCTTTTTGGATTGGCGCCGCGCGTTTCGGCGCAGAAGGACTATGCCGCTCTTCATGGAACCGTGACCGATGCCACTGGCGCGGTCATCGCTGAAGCCACCGTCAAGGTCGTGAATGCAAGCACCGGCATCTCCACGGTCAGGACGACGGATAAGAGCGGATATTACATCTTCACGCAGTTGCAGGTCGGCGGCCCGTACAGAGTCACGGTCACCGCGCCCGGCTTTGAGACCTTTGTAGCAACGGGTCTCATGCTGAATGTGAACGACAACCGGGAGCAGGACGCCCGGATGAAGATTGGCGCTGCCTTGCAGACGGTCGAAGTCTCGGCGACCACTTTGCAGGTGGAGACGTCGAACACGCAACTGCAGCAGGTTGCCACCGAGCAGCAACTGGAATCGCTCCCCTTGGAGGGCCGCGACCCGGCCGGTCTGCAGAAGCTCGAGCCGGGAGTCGTCGAGTCTTCCGACCGGTTCGGCACCTTTTCCAGCAACGGCAGCGAGACACCGCAAAACAGCTACCTGGTCAACGGCACCGACATCAACGACGGCCCGCTGCAGAATGAGGGAATCCAGATCAATCCCGACGCGCTGGAGCAGGAGAACATCGTCACCAGCACCATGAACCCCGAGTTTGCCCGCAACTCGGGCGCGGTGGTGAATCAGGTTCTTAAGTCGGGGACGAACCAGTTCCACGGCAGCGGCTTCGAATTCTATCGCGACACGTTCCTGAACAACGGCAACTACTTTTCCACCACGAAGCCTGTCTTCCACCAGAACCTCTATGGCGGCACGCTGGGCGGACCGGTCGTTAAGCAGAAGCTCTTCTTCTTCTCTGCCTATCAGGGCTTTCGCAATCGAACGGCCCAGACCACCCTGCAGACGACGCTGAATTCCGACCAGTTCAAAGGCGCCTTTTCCGACGACTTGAATTACTCGACCCAACAGCCGAATGATCAACCCAACACGGTCAAGATCAACGGCAAAGAGGTTTCCGTCAGCGATAGCCTCACCGGCAATCCCATGCCCTTCGCTTACGCGGGCTGCAAGGCGGGTACTCCATGGGCGCTCTGTTTCAACAACGGTGGAACTGGGAATGCGACGATCAACGCACCCACCTCCACGTGGAATCCGATCGCTTCGAAGCTGATCTCCACGTACGTACCGCCTGCCAACGTGGGCACGGACCTCTACAACTTCAACGCCCTCAATACCGCCGCGCAAGATCAGGGGATTTTGCGCTTCGACTACACGCCGGGCAAGTCGGACAACGTGTTCGCCTCGACGGTTTTCCAATCCAGCCCGGGTTTCAATACGATGGCCTTCGGGGGCGGCAGTTTTCCCGGCTTCGCGCAGGTGGGAGCGGAGCACTTCAAGATCTTCAGCGCGTCCTGGACGCATACCTTCAATCCCAACATGCTGAATGAGCTGCGCGGCGGCTACTATCGCTTCTACTTCGCGGCGGTGATTCCGGCCACGCCCGTGGCGCCGAGTTCCTGGGGCTTTTCTATCAATCCAGAGCTGTCCCTGTCGGGAGTGCCGTATATGGGGATCGGGGACTACTTCAACCTGGGCTTCAGCTTCGAGGGTCCGCAGCCGCGTTTGGACACGAACCTGAGCTATGCCGATAACTTCTCCTGGGTTAGGGGCAACCACTCGCTGAAGTTCGGCGCTTCTTTCGAGCAGTTCCGCGTGCACAATCCCTTCGGTTACTACAATAACGGAGACTACAGCTTCGGCGGCGGCGGATCGTACAGTTCGGGCGATCCACTCCTCGACTTCGCCCTCGGTATCCCGGACAGTTACAACCAGACCAACGACGGATTCATCGATGCTGTAGCCGGGGAAACTTATGCCTACGCCCAGGACAACTGGAAAGTCGCACCCGACTTCACCTTCAACTTCGGAGTGGGATGGGACGCCGAGGAGCCGAACCAGAACCGGCAGTTCGCCGGGCTGGGCATCGTCTGCTGGCAGAATTCGAGCACGACCTCGAGAGTCTTTCCCGGCGGAGCTCCGGGGCTGACTTACCCGGGCGACCCGGGCTGTAACTCGGCCGGATCTCCCGTCACCCATTACAACCGCTTCGGACCGAGGATCGGCTTTGCCTGGTCGCCGTCATCGGGTCCTTCCGCACTGATTGGCAACCCCGGCGCGCATAACTTCTCGGTTCGCGCAGGATTTGGCCTCTACTACAACCGCGACCAGGAAGAACAATCGCTGCAGAACCTGGGCGACCCGCCGTTCCTCTTCATGTCGCACGGTGCGGGTGATTTTGGCGGAAGTCCAGCCTTTGCCAACCCGTTCGAGGACATATCCAGCCACAAATCGGAAGCGAACCCCTATCCCTATTCGCCGCCCACGGCGGGAGGAAAAGTCAACTGGAACATCTACAACCAGCTTGACCTGGCTGCTTTCGATAAGAGTTACAGCGTGCCTTACACTTACAACTTTAACCTGAACGTTCAACGCTCGGTGGCGACGAACTTCCTGGCGCAGGTGGGGTATGTGGGCTCGCTCAGCCACAGGCTGGCTTCCTGGTACGAAGGCGATTACATCACTCCTGCCGGCCACGCTGCGTGTCTCGCCAATCCATCCTGTGCGGGTCTGCCCCAGTATGTCCACTACGTCTTCCCGCAGTACACGGCTCAGCCAGCACTTTCGCCAAGTGGACTACCGTGGTACTGGTCAATGGCCATGCAGACTACCGAAGGCGCTTCGAACTACAACTCGCTTCAGGCCAGCCTGATTAAGTCTCCGTCCCATGGTTTGCAGTTCACACTCGGCTACACGTACAGCCACGCGCTGGACGACGGCTCGGGGTATGAGAGCGGGACGGGCGTTCGAGTGAGAAACTACGTGCCCGGCTTCGCGTATCTCAACTACGGCGATTCGGATTTCGACGCTCGGGAGCGCCTCGCGGTCTCCTACAAGTACACGGTGCCGGTATCCGGGTTCCTCAAACAGAACAGGGTCCTCGGCGAGGCACTGGGAGGCTGGGGAATCGGCGGCGTGACCGCGGTGCAGGACGGGTTCCCCATCGGAGTCAATATGGGAACGCAACGCTCTCTCTGGTGCGACGCGCTGAGCTACTTCGGTTGCCCGGACGTGCCCATGACTTCGAGTTTCAAAATCGCGAGATATAACCCAAGAGCGAACGCCGCCACGCACCAGTTTTTCGATACGGCGCCTTTCTCCGCCGAGCCGCTGGGAACCTTCGGCAACACGGTTCGCAACTTCTTCCACGGACCGGGATTCAACTACACCAATCTCCAGATTTCCAAGGAGATTCACTTTACCAGCGACTCAAGCCGCTATGTCGAGCTGCGTCTTGAGGGGTTCAACGCATTCAATCATGCTAACTTTGCTTCACCGAGTGGCACCTTCCTCAATCCAACCTTCGGGCAGGTAACCAGCGTGATCTACTCCGCCGACCCGAATGCCGATCCGCAGCCGGGCCGCGCCGTACAGCTCTCGGGAAAGGTGTACTTCTAGAGCGGTTCCACATGACCTGTACCCAGTTTCGGCTGTTGCTGAAGGTGGCTCTTTCTTGAGGAAAGAGCCACTCGGCCTTCGTGGTTCCTAGGCACGGCAACTGTGGAACCAGTATAAAGTTAGGACTTCATATCCCTTACCAGCACAAGGGCGCCCTGCGGCGGGCGCCTTTGTGCGCTTGGGGCGAATCTTCCCCGAATTACGGCCACGCAACGGTTCGTCACAGAAAAAAACTTCCCGTCGATCTTTCATTAACTTTGTTGCGAATCGACGGGATTATGGGACATAGATACGTCTTTCCGGGACGAATAGCATCCGTAGCTTCCGCCCGTGCCTGTTCCGAATCCGGCAGCCGTTGCGAAGCGTTGATTTTGCTGTGAATTGCGGCTATTTTGAGGCGTACCTGTAGTTCCCCGTGACCAAAGTGGGAGGCCGACAATGCGGAAAGCATTTTGGATGATCTCGGTCCTGGCGGTAGCACTGTGCGCGCAGGCAGTGGCCAAAGCCCAGGACACAGCGTCTGTAACCGGAGTGGTTACAGACACGACCGGAGCTTTAATTCCCGGTGCGTCTGTGAAGCTAGACAACACGGCAACCAGCGTCTCTTACAGTGCAGTGACAAACTCGCTCGGTTCTTACACGATTGCTAACATCGCTCCGGGACCCGGCTACAAGCTCACGATAAGTCGCAACGGATTCAAGCCGGTCGTGATTACCGACATCTATCTGAACATCGATGCCACGCGCACGCAGAACGTAAAGATGAGCGTGGGAACGACGACCGAGACGGTGCAGGTATCGGCTTCGGCCGAGAACGTGACCCTCAATACCAGCGACGCGACGGTCGGCAATAACTTCGAAGTCTCCATGCTGAATGAGCTTCCGGTTCAAAACCGCGATAGTCCGGCGGCACTCTTCTACCAGCAGCCCGGCGTCACGCTGGGCGGCGCCGTGACCGGGGCGCGCACCGACCAGAGCAATGTTACCCTCGACGGTCTGGAGATGAATGACGAAGCCACCGGGCAATTTGGCGTGATCGTCGGCAATGCTCCCGTGGATTCCGTGGAGGAGTTCCGCGCCGTGACAGCCGATCCGCTGGCCAGTGCGGGCCAGGGTGGCGGCGGCCAGTACGAGCTGGTCACCAAGGGCGGCACCAACCAGTTTCACGGGATGCTCGTCGAATATCACCGCGACACCGATACCGAGGCCAACAGCTGGTTCAACGACAACACGAACCCCATCACCCCCACGCCGCCCCTGGTCCGCAACCAGTTTGGCGGAGATATCGGCGGACCCATCTGGAGAAACAAGGCGTTCTTCTACTTCGACTACGAAGGACGGCGCGATGCGATCTCCACGATCGAGGACCGCACGGTGCCGCTCGACTCCTACCGCAACGGGCAGATCCGCTACATCACCAATACCGGCGCCATTGCCACGCTGCCTTCGGCCAGGGAGTTCGACCCTCTTGGGATCGGCTTCGATCCGGCGGAGCAGACCCTCTTCAACAGCCGCTTTCCCCATGCCAACGACCTGACCGGCGACGTGGGCGACCTGGTGAACACGGCGGGCTTTCGCTTCAACGCTCCGACGCCACTTACCGAAGATAACTACGTTCAACACCTCACCTACAACATGACCGGCAAGATGACAATCGACGGCGTGGGTCATGTCGCCCGGCGCAACGACCAGTATGGGGAGATCCAGTTTCCCGGCGATCCGGTTACCTTTCCCCGTCTTGACCGCAGTTATTCGTGGTCGGTGAACCATAACTGGACGATCAGCAGCAACAAGGTGAACAGGGCCTGGATCGGGGAAACACATGAGGACCTCAACTTCCCGGTCGCGTTCAATCCGCAGGGCGTCAACGTGTACAGCTACGCGGGACTCACCGGGCCTTACGCCGGCGGCAACGATGCACAGGCGCGCACCTATCCCATCCCCGTTGTCGGAGACGATTTCCATTGGGATAAAGGCCGGCACAGCCTGGCCTTCGGCGGCACCTTCAAGTGGGAGTCTCCGCAATCGTTCCAGGCGGAAGACTATTACTTTGATTCGGTCGGCGTGACGGGAAACACGAATTTCACGGCCCTGAATGCGAGCCTACGGCCCGCGGACATCGGGAGCAGCAACGAAGCCACCACGATCTACGACGACCTGTATTCAACGGCTCTAGGCGCGCTGGCATCGAACGCCGCGAATTACAACTACAACAATAAGGGCCAGATGCTGGCCCAGGGCAGCGGCCTCCATGCCGACTATCGCTACTACGAAACCGAGATCTACGCCGGCGACACCTGGAAAGTGACACCCGACCTCGCGCTTTCCTATGGACTGCGATACCAGAACTACACCACGCCCTACGAGATTCACGGCAACCAGTCGGTCTCCGATCTCGGTTCGTTCGACAGCTACTTCGACGCGCGCGTCAAGCAGAGCCAGGCGGGGCTGACCGGAAACTCGGCGGTTCCTTTTGTCTCCTGGTCGCTCGGCGGCAAAGCCAACGATGGCAAGCCGTTCTACCAGCCGTTCACCAAGAATTTTGCGCCGCGCGTGGCGTTTGCCTACAATCCGAGCTTCGACAAGAGGACGGTCTTCCATGGCGGGGGCGGCGTTGTCTACGACCACGCCGTGGTCAATGCCCTGATCTTCCAGGAGTTGCAGACGTCGTACCTCTTCGAGGCAAGCAACACGAACCTCTTCGGAAAGGCGGGAGATCCGGTGGCCACGCTGTCCTTGGCGCCGCGATTTGCCGGACTGGGCAGCCAGCCGCCTACACCGGCCGTGCCCAGCGTCGCACCTCCGTTCGTTCCCTTCGTTTTCGATGGCCAACCATATGGCCTGCCCTTCGGGGAGTTTAACCTCAATGTCGACCCGAACCTGAAGATGCCCTACAACATGGTCTTCAACTTCGGGATGCAGCATGAGCTTCCGCAGGGCTATCTCTTCAAGATCGACTATGTGGGCCGCCTCGGCCGGCGACTGCTCGCCGAAGCCGATTCCAGCCAGCTCATCGAATTCCCTGACAACACCGGCAAATCGACCCAGACCATGTCGCAGGCGATGGGCGGCATGACGACCCAACTCAGAGCCAATGTGAACCAAGGACCGCTTGGCGCACTTCTGAGCATCGGGCCGCAGCCGTGGTTTGAGGACATCCTGGGGCCGGCGTTTCACCAGGTGGCGACGGCGATCGCCAATTCCGAGGGTCTTCCCATCACGCTGACCAATAACGCACAAGGCATTGCCTTTCTGGCATTTCCTTATCCGCAACGCGGAGACTTTGCCGATACCATACAAGTTCTTTCGGCACTCGCGTTTGAAGGCTTGCCTGGCCTGCCGCCCAACGTCGGCATGGCGTCGCAATTTGCCTCGAGCCAGGTCTGGACCAACAAGGGATCGTCCAACTACAACGGCATGCTGGTCACGCTGCATAAGAACGCGGGCTACGGATTGCAGTTTGACCTGAACTATACCTGGTCGCACTCCATCGACAACGTCTCGGAGATCGCCAACTATCTCGCTGTGAACACGGGCTACGGCTGGATCTGCGACGTGCTGAGGCCGCGCGAGTGCCGGGGCAGCTCCGACTACGACGCGACCAATTACTTCAACGGCAACTTCATCTACGAGCTGCCTATCGGACGGGGAAAGAGCATCGGAGCCAATGCGCCTTTCTGGGCGAATGAGGCGATCGGAGGCTGGGAGATCAGCGGCATTCCCACCTGGCACACCGGCTATCCGTGGACGGCATTCTCGAATGCTTATATCGCCGGATTTGCCACCGATGCGCCGGCAACGCTGATCGGCTCGATCGGGGATCTGAAGACGAAAATCAACGGCGGCAAAGGGCAGCCGCTCAGTATCTTTTCCAACCCGACCACGGCGCTCGCCGACTTCACGGGCCCAACCGGTTTCTCGATCGGAAGCCGAAACGACCTGCGCGGTCCCGGCTTCTTCAACCTCGACCTGGGCCTTGGAAAGGCTTTCCCGATCCACGGAGATCGGGTCGTTCTCAAGTTCCGCGCCGATGCCTTCAACGCCTTGAACCATCCGAACTTCAATGCGCCTGCGGCCAGCGGATCCGATATCACGGAATCTTCGGGTGTCCCGTTCGGAACCGTCAGCAGCACGGTCATTCCGCCCGGCTCCGACCAGGCCGCGCGTGTGCTGCAAGGCGCGCTGCGGCTGGAGTTCTGAAGCCATCCGCTTCGCAGGAAGCGCAGAGGCCCCGGTTCGCCGGGGCTTTTGCTTTCAGCCTCGATGGAGTTTGCTGAGGCCTCAGGCGGCCACGGGCGTCTTCAGGAACTCGAGCGCGCGCGCGACGTAGTTCTTCAAGTCCTTGCGGTGCACTACGGCGTCAAGGAAGCCTTTTTCGAGCAGGAATTCCGAGCGCTGGAAGCCTTCGGGCAGCTTCTGGCGGATGGTTTGCTCGATGACGCGCGGGCCGGCGAAGCCGATCAGCGCTCCCGGCTCGGCGATATTCAAATCGCCGAGCATGGCGAAGCTGGCGGTCACGCCGCCGGTGGTGGGATCGGTGAGGACGCAGATGTAAGGGACGCGGGCGTCGTCCAGTTGGGCCAGGGCGGAGGAGATTTTGGCCAGTTGCATCAGGCTGACCACGCCTTCCATCATGCGCGCGCCGCCCGAAGCGGCCACGACGATGAGCGGTTTTCGCTCCTGACGGGCGCGGTCCACGGCGCGGGCGATCGTCTCACCGACGACCGCGCCCATCGAGCCGCCGATGAAGGCATATTCCATCGCGCTGAGCACCACCTCGTGCAGCCCGAGCCGGCCCACGGCGTTGAGGATGGCGTCGTTCAGCCCCGTCTGCTCCTGCGCCGCGCGCAGCCGCTGCTTGTAGGGCTTTACGTCGGTGAAATTCAAAGGGTCGGTGGAACAGAGATTCCCGTCGACCAGTTCATAGCCGGGCTCGAGCAGCAGGTCGATGCGTTGGCGCGCGCCGATTTTGAAGTGATATTGACACTTGGGGCAGACGTTCAGGTTGGCTTCGAGATCGGCCTTGAAGATGACCGCACGGCAGCCGGGGCACTTGGTCCACAGGCCTTCGGTGCGGACCCGCCGGTCACCACTGTCGGGCGGCTCCGGGCCGCTCGGGGTGTCGCCGTCTTCGCGCCTGAACCAGGACATATGCCTGGGACCATTCTAAATGGCGGGCCGGGGAGATTCTGTGACGGTGCGGGAAAGAACGCCGGTTATGGCGCGCGATGGCGATGTGGATATGGCTTGGCGGACGAGCTTGCAGCCATTCTCCGACAGGAAAGCTGTCGATCTTCTACGGGGGTGGAGCGACCTTGGAGATTTCGCGTTCCGTCATCACGATGAGCACGACCGGGCTGGTCGTGCTTGCCGCCGGCTTGGCGGCGTGCCGTCGCAAACTGGCGCGGGGGCCGCTTGGCGTGCGCGCGATCGCCCTCGGCCGCGTATTTGTTGCGGCGCCACTGGCGACCTTCGGCGGGCTGCACCTGGCCGCCGCCAAGGGGATCAGTACGATGGTCCCCGTCTACATGCCGTGGCGTCTCTTTTGGGCGTATCTCGTCGGCGTCGCGTTGATCGCTACAGGGCTGAGCCTTATATCCAACAGGATGGTGCGCTGGTCTCCGTTGTTATGCGGCGCCATGCTGCTGGCGTTTGTGGCGATGCTGCAGATTCCGAGGACGCTTCAGAATCCGCACGACCGCATTGCCTGGGCAGTGATGCTGCGGGATACGGGTTTCGCCGCAGGACTGCTGGCGCTGGCCGGCAGCACGCGCTCGCCCGGAGCCGGCTGGAGAACGCTGGTGACAGCGGCCCGGATCGAATTCTCCATTACGGTCCTGTTTTTCGCGATTGAGCATTTTCTCCACCCCGAGTTCGCGCCGGGCGTGCCGCTGGCAAGAATGACGCCCGCGTGGATTCCGGCGCCGCGGCTGTGGGGATACGCCATGGGCGCGGTGCTGCTGGCAAGCGGCGCGCTGCTTCTGGCCAATCGATGGGCGTGCGAGGCGGCTGCGTGGCTGGGAATCGCAGTTGCGTTCGTTGTAGTCGTGATCTATGTCCCGATGCTGGGGCCGGTCCATGGGACGGCAGAGGCGGTCGATTCGATCAATTATGTGGCCGATACGCTGCTCTTCGCCGGTACAGCTCTCATCGTGGGCGAGGCGTTGGGTAGAACGCAAGCCGCCGGGACCCACCCGCAGATCTCCAATTGAGCGCTCAATACTCGATTCCGCGTTGCGCGAGGATACCTTTCTGATAGGCGTGTTTGACCTCGCGCATTTCGGTCACGGTATCGGCCAGCTCGACGAGCGACGGGTGCGCATTGCGGCCGGTGAGGATTACGTGCACCATTTCGGGCTTGCCGCGAAGAGTTGCGGCCACCTTGGCAGGATCGAGCATTCCGTAGCCGATGGCGTAGTTGATTTCGTCGAGGATGACCATGTCCCACTCGCCCGACTCGATCGCCGCTCGCGCCTCATCCCAGGCTGCTTCGACCAGGCGAACGTCTTCGGGGTCGGTCTCGGCGCCGCCGATCTTCACAAAGCCCCGGCCCATTTGGCGGATCACGAAGTTCTGCCCGAAGGCAGACACGGCGTCCAGCTCGCCATAATGCCACGAGCCCTTCAAGAACTGGAGCATCAGCACCTTCATACCGTTCCCGACGGCACGCAGCGCCGTGCCCATGGCAGCCGTGGTCTTCCCTTTGCCCGGGCCGGTGTGGACGACGATGAGACCTTTGCGGGAGTCAGTCATGAAAAGGGGTCAGGCGTTACAGGTCAGGAATCAGGATTCGTTTGCCGGTTGCTGCGGGGAGCTCGGGCCGTTCCCAACGGGACTGCGACACGGCAAAGAAAATCCGAGCTGTCATCTTGTTTGGCCGCCCGCAATCAGGCTTACGTTCGTTACAGGCAATGATTGACGAATCCCTGCTCCCTGATCCTTGTCGTTAGTGACCGCAGTGATACGGATGTCCCGCGAGAATTGTAAACGCCCGGTACACCTGCTCGGCCAGAACGAGGCGGGCCAAGGCGTGGGGCAGCGTCATGGTTCCCAGGCAAAGAAGCAGGTCGGCGCGCTGACGAGCCGCCTCGGACCATCCATCGGGCGGGCCAACGGCAAAGACGAGGTGCTGCGCGCCCCTGTCGCGACGCGAGCCAAGCCACTCGGCGAAGGCTTGGGAGCTCATCTGCCGGCCTCGTGAGTCGCAGAGGACCGCGATTGCGGGTGTGCGGCCGCGCTGCTTCTCCAGCCAGTCGAGCATTGCCTGCTGGGACCGAAAAGCCAAGCCGCTGCAGCGGGCAAATGCGGAGCAGCGTTGCAGGTAATCCGCCGCGAGCGCTTCGAAGCCGTCCTTCGCGACCGAGCGCGGACCCACGTGAACCAGGGACACCTGCATGGCGAAGAGAATAGCGTACTGCTTCCCGACGGACCGATTCCATTCTTTTTCGCCGGCAAAATGTGACGGACGGCTACCAAAAAGTGAGGAAGCCGCCAGTTTTCGGGATAATGATCGCAGATTCTCCAATTTGTCATACATCGGCTCAACGCCGATGCTTGCGGTTTCGCCTTGAATTATTGCGTTTTCATGGGCTTACGGACCAGTTCGCGGAGAAGAAGGTTTGGCACATATCATGCTGCCTACGCCGACGGTCTTCCCTGTCCTCTGCCTAAACTGGGGAAAGTGCTGGCGACCGGTCATTCAAATGGATGAGA
>JASHTH010000003.1 GCA_030040655.1 Acidobacteriaceae bacterium
GTGATCTTCGACAATAGGGCAGTTTAGGAAATCGTGTGTCCGTTCGGACGTTGCCCAACATCGCCGCTCCTTCTACCCTTGCGACGAAGACCTGTCGCTGGGGACCCCGGCCTTAAGGTCGCGTCGATTCAGCGATTGCGGCTTTGGATACAGAATCTCCTAAAACGGTATAGGGCAGGCTTTCGAGTGCGTCTGCCACGAAATGCGCGGCAAACTTCGCTTCGTCGGAGATGCAGCGGGATTGCGCCGGCTCTCCGGGGCTTTCCATCTGTTTATTGTTCTCTACTCAGGGTCCCGCTTCGCTCCAGCCTGTGCTGTTTTCCGCGCTTCCTCCGGGAGCGTGGTCAGGCAGTTGCCGTTTTCCTGTCTTTTTGTGAACGCCCTCATGCATGGCCGCTCAAGATGACAGGCTGTCATTCTCTGTTGAACTTGCTTCCCGAGGGAAGACGGAAAGGCGCGACGCGCTCGATCGGGTCATTGTTCGTGCAAGGCGGTCTTCGGATCCATGGCCGCTGCCCGCTGCGCGGGCAGCCATGAGGCGAGCAGCGAGATGGCCAGGAAGAGCGCAAAGGTGGCCGCGAAGGTGGGCGGATCGATGGGCCGGATGCCAACGAGCAATGCCTGGATGGCGCGGCCGAGGAAAAGGGCGAGCAGCACTCCGGCAACCATGCCCAGTAAAGACAAACGCATTCCCGACGAGACGACCATGCGCACGATTTGAAGGCGATCCGCGCCGAGGGCCATGCGCATGCCGATTTCCGGGGTGCGTTGCTGCACGGCGGTGGACAGGACTCCGTAGAGGCCCACGCCGGCAAGCGTTCCGGCGACCAGTGCGAAGACGGCGATGAGCAGGAGCGAGAAGCGCGTTTGCGCTTGAGCGCTCTCAAGGATTTCGTCACCCGTCTCCATCTGCACGATCACGAGATTGCGATCGACGCCGGCGATGGCGGCACGCGCCGCATTGGAGAGCTGCTCAGGCGCGAGCGAGGTGCGCACAGCCCAGGTGAGCACCACGCCCGAGGACAGGAATGCGTCGGTGAAGTAAATCTGCTCACGGCCGGGGGCGGTGAGCGTGTCCTGAAGCTGATGCGCGACCACGCCGACAATCTGCGCCCATTCGGGTTCGGGAGTGCGCAGACGGATGAGGATGCGTTTGCCGATCGCCGATTGGCCGGGGAAGGCCTTGCGCGCCAGCAGGTCATCCACCACGACGGTATTGCGGCCGGGGAGATTGTCGTCGGCGGTGAAGGTGCGGCCCGCTTCCAGGGGCGTGCGCAGAGTTTCAAAGTAGCCGGGCAGGACGATCTGGAAATCCGTGGCCTGAAATTTGCCTGGATCCTTCAACGCTTCTTCGGTTCCCCAACGGATGGGGCTGAAGTCGCCGGTCAACGGAAAGGGATAGGAGGCGGTGACCGCCTGGACGCTGGGAATGGAGCGCAGCTTGTCGGCAATCTGCTGGACGAGGACGGCGCGCGCGGCAGGGTCGTTGCGTGCCGACCTGACGCCGAGGACCTGGAAAGTAAGCAAGTGGCCGGCGTCGAAGCCGGGATCGACCTGCTGAAGCTTCTGGAAGCTGCGGAACATGAGGCCGGAGCCGATGAGCAGCACAAAGGACAGTGCAACCTCAGTGACAACCACCATATTGCGGAGTGCGGCTCCCCCGGCGAGGCCGAAGGTGCGGTTGGCGCCGCGGAGCACGTTCATCAGGGCAGGCTTCGACGCGCGCCACGCAGGAACAATGCCGAACAGCGCCGCGGCGGCGAACCCGGCGAGCGCGGTGAAGCCGAGCACCGAGCCGTGGATTCCGATGTCATCGAGGCGAGGGAGATTGGCCGGCGCCAGAATGCGCAGCTCGCGAATGCCTGCCCAGGCCAGCGCGAGGCCGAAGGCGCTGCCCACAGCGGAGATCACGAAGGCTTCCGCGAGCAGGGGCTGGATCAGCCTCCAGCGGCCGGCCCCCAGCGACGCGCGCACAGCGAATTCAGGCTCGCGTAGCGAGGCGCGCACCAGCATCAGGTTGGCAACATTTGCGCAGGCAATGAGCAAGAGAAAGACCACCGAGCCCATGAGAGTGAGGATGGCGGGCTTGACCGCAGCGACGAGGTGGGCCTGCAGCGGCTCGAGATCGATGTAGAAGCCGGCCGTCCCGTCAATGGGAAAGTGTTTGCGGGCATCGGCGGCGACAATGTCGGCGGCTTCCTGGGCACGCCGGAGAGGAACGCCGTCGCGCAGGCGAGCGATGGGACGAATCGAGAAGCCATTGCGATTGGCCGCGTCGTAGGCAAGGCGGTTGGCCATCCAGAGGTCGGGGGCGGTCTCTTCGTCGGCGTCGGGAGGGAAGTAAAGATGGAATCCGGGAGCGAGCACGCCGGCAATGACCGGCCCGGGACCGCCGAAGAACTGAATGGTCTGGCCGATAGCGGCCGGGTTGCCGCCAAAGCGGCGCATGAAGTACTCCCAGCTAAGGATGGCAACCTGCGGCAACTGCGGCGGAGCCGTTCCCGGAGCCGCGCCCGGCGGAGGCTGCGGCGAGGGGACGCCGTCGTCGGCGTTGAAGTTGCGGCCATAGAGGATGCGCGCGCCGGTCAGGCTGAAGAAGTTGGTGGTCACGACGGCCGCGCGGAGCTGTTCCGGCGTGCCGTCGGCGCTGCGCGCGAGGAGGCGGCCGGTAAATACGCCGGCCATGTCGGAGAATACGGACTTTGTGCCCTCGCGCAGGTCGATGAAGTCGGCGTTCGAGAACGGCAGGTTTTTCACGTTGCGGCGGCGCAGTTCCATGCCGGCGATGACGAGCTTGCCGGGGTCGTGATAAGGGAGCGGCCGGAGCAAGACCGCATCGGCCACGCTGAAGATGGCGGTGCTGGTTCCTACGCCCAGGGCGATGGTGAGCACGGCCACGGCGGTGAAGAGCGGATTCCGGGCCAGAACGCGGACGGCCACGACGAGGGTGCGCAAGGACATGAATGACCTCACCGCCGCCGCAGGGGGTCGGGCGGGCGGACCGGGGACGTGGGTCCATTATGCACCGGGAGCGGTTCGATTGCGGCGCATGCCATCTTCCCGCGATCGCGGGAGACTCGGTGTACAAAAATGTATGCGGTCCTGTATGCTTCCGGTCAGCAAAGGGCAGTTCAGGAAATTGCGTGTCCTTCTTGACGTTGCTCAAGGTCGCCGCTCCCTGCCGGTCCCACCGCAACGACGAAGACATGTCGATGGGCACCCCGGTGGTCGCGTCGACTCGACGATTTATCTCCGGCTACGTTTTTTCCTAAGCTGCCCGCCCGGCACTTTCGGCCGCACAACCACGATGGGACCACTGACACGACCTTTTGCTCCCGATCCTCGCGGGGCCGCATTTCGAGTTGTCAACTCATGTCAAAAGTTCGGCGTGGCAGCGGCCTTGCTTGCGGCACTCGCACTGTGCCCGACGCCCGCGCACGGCCAGTTCGGCGATGAGCCGGGACAGCCGATCGGCGGCGTGACGGTGCGGGGGAAGCTGATCCTGCTGACGCTGAACGAAGGCGCGCTGGGCCGGGCAAATTTGTTCGACCTGGACCATCGCACGCTGCGCTTCACACCCGATGGCACGGGCTTCCGCGTGCAGAGCGTCCCGTTTACATGGGATGCCGACTTCGGCCCGGCGCTCGCCGGCCCGGAGGTGACGCTGAAGAATTTCGCGTTTCCGTTCTCGGGAAAGACCTGGACGTCGTTCTCCGTGGGCGTCACGGGATCGATCGTCTTCGGCGCGCTGGAAGAATCCGCGGTTCCGGAGGGCCGCCGCGGTCCGGGCGTGAGCCGCGACGGCGGTCTTTCGGTCGATCGCTTTGCGGAGTTGCAGGACGCGGCTGCGGAGTTCGTCAATCGCGTGCCTGCGATCGCCGCCTTCTTCAAGCCGCGGATGTCCGGCGCGCGCTACGTGAAAGAGCTGGCAGACCGCGCGGTGATCAGCTGGAGCCTTACGGAGCCGTATGGGGGAATTCAGGACTGGACCTGGACGCCTACGGTCAATCGCTTTCAGGCGGTTTTGAACAAGGACGGCGCCATCGACCTTTCCTGGGAGGATGTGGCGGCGCGCGATGCGGTGGTCGGCATTTATCCGCTCGTGCCGGGCGACGATGAAAAGCCCCTTGCATCCTTAGCGACCTCCGGCGATGCCTCTCTGCCGGCCCACCTCGACATCCGCAGAATCGGCATCGGCGCGGTCAATCGACTTTACTTGAAAGTTTCGCTGGAAGGGCGTGGCCCGATGCTGGCTGCCACCGATCCAGCGATCGCAGGGCTTGCGTATTTTGTCTGCCTCGACCGGCACGCGCCCTCGGGCGGATGCCAACCCAGCGGCCACAACGATGTGATCTGGACGATCCGCGGTTTTGGAAGCCGAACGCGCGGCGCGTTTCACATGGGCCCGCGATACGCAGCTTTCGGAACCGGGCTGGCGCCGCATGTGAGCGTCGATGGCAATTCCATTTCCATGCAAGGAACGCTGCCCAAAGGCTACAAGCCGGGCGATCAAGTCTACGTCGGCGCCGCGGTGCAGGCGCCTGCCATGCATTCGCCGGCGCAGATTCTTTCGCGTGCTGTCACGCTCGCGGGGATTGCCAGTCCTGAAGTGCACTTCTCCGCGCTGCCGCAGAATAGCGGTCCGTGGCCGGCCGTCTTTGAAGCTTTCCATTACCTGGAACCGCCGCGCATGCAGGACCTGGCGTGTTCCGTGATTCAGGCTCTCGGCGATAAGTTCGACATGCTGGCGTATTACTCGGATTTTCGCATTGATAACCCCGAGGCCGGCACATCGAGCGACGGGCCGTTAGGGGGCGGACCGGCCGGCGGCAAAGTCACCGGCATCGGAGCCGAGCAAGGAAATCTCGCCGACTATTGCAGCCAAGGGCGATTCCAGTGGCAATACATTCAGCCCGTTTATGTCGGATCCAACCAGATGCAGGAGTATCCGCCGGAAAACTTGAAAGAAGATAGCGACCCGCGCAACATCGGCCACTATCTGCGCCAGTTAGCCGAACGCACCTCGAATGGCAAGATTCCGCCATACGACTACGCCATGTCGCAAATCGGACATGAAATGGGCCATCGCTGGGCGGCGTTTGTCACGGCAAAGATCAACGGAGAAACGATTGAGCTCGGCCCGGTGCATTGGGCGATGGGACTGCAGGCTCCGGCTGCCTTCCCCTATCAGCGCCCCACCGAGGCTTCTGCGATGGGCGGCGGCGTGTGGCAGGATAACTTCGACGGAACGTTCACCCAGCTCGATGATAATTACTATGTTCCGGCGACGGGATACTCTTACCTCGATCTCTATCTCATGGGGTTTATCTCGGCGTCGGAAGTCCCGGATTTTTTCCTCCTCAAGAATCTGGCGCCCGCGGGCAAAGACGCGAACGGCCATTCCATCTTCAAGGCCGACCGGACAAAGATCACGATTCAGGATGTTATCGCGGCCGAAGGCTCGCGCCTGCCCAACGTCGATCACTCGCAACGAGACTTCAACACGGGGATGGTGATGGTGGTCGAGCACGGCAAGCCGCCGAGCCCGGAGTTGATCGAACGCACGAACGGGATTCGCGAGCGTTGGATGGACTACTGGGCCACGGTGACGGGCCACCGATCCACCATGACCACGGAGCCATAGCGACTGCTTCGGAATCGCGATTTTCAGCAGGAGCCTCGATACTTTTCTTTGTCGGCCTTTGCCGGCGGACCGTCGCCTCGGCGGAGCGACGGATCGCCCCACTCATTTCACCTCACAGGGAACGGTCTTCGTGGTGGTCACGTTGAGCTCTGCGGAGTCGCCGGGCAGATGGCGCGCGTCTCCGGCATAGTGCGCCACCAACTCTGCGTTCGCAATGTTGGACAGGTTCGCCCGCAGTGTCGCCTTCCCCTCGGCCAAGGTCCCCGTCGCGAGCACTTTGCCGCCCCCATTTGCATCGAGAAGCTCGACCTTGCCTGTCGGACCCGGTGAACCGCTGCTTGTGACGGCCACGGAAAACGCGGTTGATGCGCAGGATTGCGCCGCACCGGACACGCGCTCCAGCCTAACTTTAACGGCCGCCGCCTTGATGGTGATGGATTCGCTCACCGGTCCGGCGCCGGCATAATTCGCGTCCCCGCTGTAAGTGGCCGCCAGCGTGTGGGCACCGGATTTGAGATCCGTCAACGTCGTTGTCGCCGCGCCGGAACTGATGGCAACCGCACTGCCGAAATTCGAGCCGTCCACTTTGAACTGCACAGTGCCCGTCGGCGCAGGAACTCCGGACACTCCCGTAACCTTCACCGTAAAGGTCACCGTGCTTCCCGAGGCAAAGGAAGTGCCCGATGCCGGCGATGTGATCTTCATCGTCGCCGTCGACAGCGTGCCGGTCCCGTCGAGGACAACGGTATCGGTGCCGATCACCGTGTTATCCAGCAGCACGAGATTGGCCTGCCGCGTCCCCGCAGCCTTGGGTGAAAAGAGGATGCCGATCTGGCAGCTTTGGCCGGTGTTAAGGTTCGAACCGATGTAGGAGCTCCCGCCGGCCGTGAGGTTACACGTTGTCGTATTCGGGTCGATGGCGAAGTCCCCCGGATCGGCGCCGTTCAGCAACACACCGGTGAGAGTCATATCCGAATTCCCGGTGTCGGTGACAAGAACGGGCTGGGCTGCGCTGGAGGTGCCATCCGCCTGCGAGCCAAAACTCAGATATCCGCTTGCGCCGACCTTGCGGACGACCTGCGAGGTCCCTGCGGCGGCGTCGGAGCTGATGATGTAGACCTGCCCCTGCGAGTCGACCGCAACGCCAGTGGGAGTGCTCAGAGTGGCTGCGGTGGCCGGGCCGAAATCGCCCGTGTACCCCGCCGCGCCGTTTCCGGCAATCTTGCGAATGATACCGGTGTTGTAGTCAATGCGCCGCACGCGCTGGTTGCCGCTGTCGGTGAAGTAGAGGTCGCCGGCGGCATCGAAGGCAATCTGGCCGATGGAGGAGCTGATCTCGGCGCCGCGGCCCTGGCCGCCGTCGCCGGAGAACCCGCAATTCTCGCCGCCGGCGACGCGGGTGAAGGTGGGATCACCCTCTTCGGCGCCGTAGATCGACTCTTCGACGATGAAACAGGTTCCGACACTAGTGTTGGAAGCGACGGTGTAGAGGTTGTCGTTGGGATCCACGGCAAAGGTGGCCGCCGAGCCGGATTGATAGGCCAACTTGTCGTCGAGATACCACATATCCATCGTGGGACTCAAAGTGTTGCTGGCGGCGTAGGGGCCGATGGGCATCTCCAGGGCCCCCTGGGTCTCCTCCTCCATAAAGAGGTTGTCATTGGAGTCGATGCCGATTTCCGCCGGGTCTTCCATTCCGGGGGTTCCGACGCCATCGAAATTGCAGGGCGCGCTCGCCGTGCAGGAGGTGCCGGACTTGTAAGCGGTCTGCCAGTAGGTCGATTCTCCGAAGGGGCTGTAGGAGACTAAGTAAAAACTCGAACCGGAGACGCTGTCGGCCCAAATGTCGCCGAAGCTGTCCACAGCGACGCTGGCCGGCGTCGAGCTGCTAAACGCCGGCGAAATGTTCTTGATGGTTCCGCTTGAGTCGATCTCTCGGACCATGTTGTTCCCGGTGTCGGCAATGTAGAGGATGTCGCCGCCGTCGACGGTCATATTGGCCGCGCTTTTGAGGATTCCGGCGCCGGATGCGTAGGTGCCTGCGACGGTCGTGATTTCGGAGGGAACAAAGCTGATCACGGG
>JASHTH010000183.1 GCA_030040655.1 Acidobacteriaceae bacterium
GCCGCCGGGCCGGCACATCCGGCTCCGGTTCCGCAGCCGGCGGTGCCGTAACTGATGAGCTGGATCGCCGTGATGGTTCCGTCCCTCTTGGCGCCGATGCGCAGGCGCTGATCGGAGCTGGGACGGTTGCCAACGGAGAGATGTTCCTCTTCCCGGTCGAGCATCAGGCGCACGGGCGCGCCGGTTTTGCGCGAAAGAATTGCGGCCACTACGCCCGGATTCCCTGCGCCGAACTTGGCTCCAAAACCGCCGCCCATGTACTCGGTGATCACGCGCACCTGGCTGATGGGCAGCTTGAAGTAGCTGGCCAGCTCTTCGCGCACGCTCGCCGTGCCTTGCGTGGAGGCGTAGACGGTGAGAAGCTCCGGTTTCCAGTCGGCGACAACGCCGTGGGTTTCGAGCGCCGAGTGCGTCTGCACCTGCGTGGTGTAACGGGCATCGACAATCACGTCGGCTTCCTTGAATCCCTGCGCGGCATCGCCCTCCTTGCGTACCGAAGGACCATGAACGTTGCCGGTCTGGGGAATGCCGGCCCGGCTGCCGCCTCCGCCGGCGGTGCCGGCCTGATCGGCTGCGCCGGGAAAGACCTGCGGAGCGTTGGCCAAGCGGGCAAGATTCTCATCTACGACAAATGGCAGCGTGTTGTAGACGACCTTGACTTTGGCGGCTGCGTCTTCGGCGGCCTGCGGCGTTGTCGCGGCGACCGCGGCGATCGGCTGGCCGGCGAAGCGGACAACGGGATACTTCGTCTCCTCAAGCGATGGATCGCGCAGCACTGCACCGCCCAGGAAGTTTTCGATGACGTGCACGCCTTTTACGCCGGGTGAGCGCTCGGCTTCGGAAGTGTCGATCGATGCGATCTTGGCGTGCGGCACCGAGGAATTGACGAAGCGCGCGTAGAGCATGCCGGGCAGCGCGACATCGGCTGTGTAGCGCGCGCGGCCGCTGACCTTTGCAAAACCGTCCCAGCGCTCGATGGGCTTGCCGATGTATTCGAGATCCTTGTTGATTGGCAGCACCGGCGGCTCGGTGACAGGGACGGTGCGTTCTTCTTCGCCCAGCGTGAAGCCGGGTACGCCCACCGGCATGGTCACGGTCTTTGTCGCGGTCTCGGCCTCGCCGCCGGCGGCGCTTTGCAGCGCGGCGAAAACGGGGGTGGTGATTTCGGTCGCCATACGCTTCTCTCCTAGACCTTGCTGGCCATCTGGCCGGCCGCATCGAGCGTGGCCGCGAAGACTTTGGGATAGGTGCCGCAGCGGCAGAGATTGCCGGAGACGGCGTGGCGCACATCGTCCTCGGTGGGATGGGGATTGCGCTCGAGAAGCGCCGCGCAGCTCATGACCATCCCCGGAGTGCAAAAGCCGCACTGCATGGCGTCGTGGCGAACGAAAGCGGCCTGCAAGGGGTGCATCCTCTCATCCTCGGTGATGCCCTCGATCGTCGTGACGTGATGGCCGATGGCATCGATGGCCAGCGTCATGCAGCTATTCACCGGCGTTTTGTCCAGCAAAACCGTGCAACTGGAGCACGAGCCGCGATCGCAACTGATCTTGGTGCCGGTCATGTTGAGTTGGATTCGGAGCGCCTCGGCAAGCGTGGTGCGCGGCTCGACTTCCACGGCGTGCTCTTTGCCGTTGACGAGCAGCGCGACGGTCACCGGCTCCGGACCGTATTCCTTCACGTTTTCCGGCGTGGCCGCGGCAGCTTCGCGCGAAAAGACCTGCACGCCTTCGAGCAGCGCAGTGCCTGCGGCAGTGACGCCCGCGCCTTTCAGAAAGCCGCGGCGCGTGATGCCGCCCGGCGTTGCAGCGGCGCGCGGGCGTTGCGTCAACTCTTCTTTGTGGGGTGGCTCATGACCTGGCATGCCTTCCCTCCTCGATTTGGCGGAGCAGTCTGGAAGAGATTCCCTGCTGACCGCCTTGCGGATGGGCGTTAGAGTTCTCGACGAACCAATGCAGGCTTCTGGCTTTTCAACGTTGCCATACTTTCCGGTGGCGTATCTTCGGCCTCGCGATGCGCTGACAAATTGTGAGGCCGGAATCGGGGACACCACGAAGGCAACAACAGTATAGTCCGCCGCATACTGCGCGGGGAAGAATCCATCCATCGATCCGTGTCCACCGTATCGAGGTGTGACCGAAGGCGAATTCAGTGGGATGGGATGCTGCACCGGAGTCAAACAGCGCGTCCCTAGCCAAGCCGCGCAACGAGACGCGGAGCCAACAACGCGAATAAGAAACGGATCGAAGTAAATTCGCTACATTCATAGACGATTCTTGCCAACTCGATATGGATTGGATGCAACTTCAGTGCGCGGTCCAGAGCAATTCCGAAAGAAGTTGAACTTTGCACAGCCGCCAGCGGAGATCGATCACGACGACGCCGCGATCGCCGGCGCCGAATACAGAAACACTCGACTCGACAACTTACGGACGGCGCCCCTGGGGCTTTGGGGTAAACGGTCGATGATTCGTCCGGGCGCGATCTGCTATCGATGGCTCGCCTTGCCGGCCTGGAGTTTCCGCAGCACGGACTCGAACCGATGATCGCCGATGAGCGGCTTGAGCGCGGGATCGAATCGAAATCCGAGACTCCATAACGATCCCTCTGCGAAGGACTGCT
>JASHTH010000023.1 GCA_030040655.1 Acidobacteriaceae bacterium
GAACGGCCCGCCGAGGCCATACCCGAGATGCTGTGCCCACTTTCGCCGCCGATCGAGGAAGCAGCACCCGAGTTCTTCGCAAGCGCATAATTCGCGCTGCAGCCAACTGTCCAGAATCTCGAGGCGCGCCAGCGCGCCGACGCGCCCCCGGTTGTGGATTCGAAGGTCCCGAACAAGCCCGGCACCTGCATGCTGGCACGCCCAAAGCTTGCCGTGAAGCTCGTGCGCAATCCCTGCCAGCCTATCGCCGCCGCCGCTGCCGGAACCCACGAACTGAGGTTCTTCAGCGGAGGGGGTTGAACGGAGTTTATGTACTGAGGACCTGCGGAAAGGGAGAGCGAGAAGGCCGGCGTGAAGTAAATCGCGTAGAAAGGAGAAAAAGTATGCGATTGCGTCGTGCCCTGTCCGTAGACCGACGACTCAGCGAGGCTTCGGACGTATTGGTACTCTGCGCCAAGATATTGCTCGCGAGACAGGCGGCGGCTGAAAAAGAAGGATCCTGAGCTCAAGTCGGAGTTGGCAAGACCCACCGCCTCCGATGGGTTCGGATAGCTTCGTTTCGAGTAAGCGCCGGCAGCGCCGATCAGACCGTCTTGGCTGAATTGATAACTCACATCACCACTCGTAATGTTGGAGATCATGTTGGCAAACGGAGCAATCACGCCCTGCGATTGCGTCGAACCGACGATGGGCTCTCCAAAACCAGCCTCGGCTTGAGAGAAAACATTCGATGTCTTCTGGAACGATTCGTTGGCAAAGAGGGTGATGTGCGGAGTCAGGCGGTATTGGTAGCTGCCCGTGACGCTTTGCGTGGCCTCGTTCAGGGCGCTGGTGGGATGGTAGAACGTGAAACCCGGACTGTACGTGAAGATGCGCCGTTGCCGGGCTGTCGACTGGTTGAGCGTGATCGACGGGAAAATGGAGTAAGAAACATCGCTGACCGGCTTGCTGGTGCTGGCTCCGGGTACATTGTCATCGTAAGCGGTCTGGAAATTGATTCCACCGGAAAGATAGTTCGAGCGCGCTTCGGAACCTACTTCGGTGGGATACGACTCGCCGCTCACCATCGGGGGTGTTTGCATTTGGGTTCCACCGCCCACAGCAGCCCCTTGGCCCGTCTGGCTGAAAGCACGCAAGGCGAGCGCCAAAGGTAGACTGAAACAAACTCGCTTGAACATAGACTGCCATCACGGCACGACAATGGTATCGTGCGACTCGAGCTTGATGTTCTGTCCGGGATTCTTACCCTTGATGAACTCTTTGTAATTGAAGTTGTAGCGAGTTTCGCCGCCGCCCGAAGTTTGGCGAAGGATGTAAATCCCTTTTTGCTTGGCGAAATCCCTGAAACCGCCGGCCGCTGCGATGGCGTCCATGACCGTCGACGCCACCGTCAGCGAATACGATCCCGGCTTTGCCACCTGACCCAGGATATTGAAATTCTGGCTGTGAATCTCCTCGACCATCACCGTCACTTGCGGGGCAGTGATGTAATTGCGCAGGCGCTCGGTAATATCTCCCTCAAGCTGCTGCGGAGTTCGCCCCGCGGCTTGGATCTCCCCTACCAAGGGCAGCGAGATTTTCCCGTCCGATCGTACCGGAATCGATCGCGTGATCTCCTTCTCGTTCCAGACGTCGATGGCCAGCACATCGTCATTGCCAATCACAAACCGGTCGTCATGTGGCTTTACTGTCGCCGTCGCGGATGAAGCGGGAGAGGCCGCAGCTGGAGTTGCCGAGGCTTGTTGGCCTTCGGCGGCACTCGCAGCTTGGGCACGCAAACTCGCCTGCAGGAGAACAAGTGAGATCGCCACAAGGATCGCTCGATCTACTCTGCATGAGGCAAGCACCTTCACAACTCCAATCTCGCTGCCGCTGTATCCATACTTCCGAAGGATCATGCCACATCCGCCAGGTGACTTCACCTTGGCGATTTCAGTCAATGCGAAGCGATTCCGCCGGACTTTCCATTCCTGGACGCGCCGCCAGTTGCGCCCCGCCGATAAGTTGCCCATCTTGGGGCAATTGGCCGGCCGAGAAAACGCTGGCCGAACTGCGTGCCGACACCGGCTCCACGTCGGATGCATCGATCTCCACCGCAACCGACTGTGCCAACATGTTGACCGAGAGCACCAGCCGGTACAGGCTTTTCTTGCGCACCAAAATTCCTTCGACGCCTTCAAGCGATCCCCGTGAAACCCGCACGCGCTCTCCGCATTTCAAAAACGGGTGCGGCTCGACGCGATAGGAGCCCTCCACGGAACGCCGAATCGCTTCGATCTCCTCTTCGGGGATGACGGCGGCTCGCTCCCCATGGCTCAGGATCATGTGCACGCCCGGAGTCGTCAGCACCTGCAAGCGGCGATTGAAAGAGCCACGAACAAAAACGTAGCAAGGAAAGAGCGGCAGCGTAAGCAGCTTCTTCCTGTCTTTCCAGCGGCGCAGGGATTGGTAGAGCGGTAAAAAGACATCCAACCCCTTGAGCTCGAGCATTTCGGCTACAACTTTCTCATGCTGGTGGCGTGTATAGATCGCCCACCAGGGCGCATCCTCGTGCAGACCGCCATCCAGGCCACCCAGAGCAGGCTCGAGGCCTACCGACGGATCGGGCGAAAACAACGAGTGGGGATCATCTTTGAACATAGCTTCGCCCTGTGGGCTACACGCCCTTTTTCTTTCTTGGAACTCACAACCCGCTGTCTTTCAGGCCCTTACGCGAGGCGAACGACTCGGCCTGGAACCGCGGGCCTCTTATCCCCAGCATCCGGTCCAGCGCCTCCCGCGACAATGACGGAATGGTGCTAGCTTCGATGCCCCATTGGTTACAAAATCAACGCGTTACCATTTCCCAAGTTCAACAATCGCCTTGAGTTGCTTATTTCCACCGCTGTTGATTTCTCACCATCTTCTTTTTCAAGCGCCAGCCCGTTGGTTCGCTGCGACGGCAAAATCCTGCCCATCGCCAACCCGCTCCGAAATCGGCCATTCGAGGCTCGATGCCCGCCTCGAGAAAGCTCCGAATGCAACAATCCCTTTTCATCGTTCGCGGTTGGGCGGCAACCCTGTATGGCCCTTGCGCCGCTGCCCGTAGCCCCCTTCGCGAAGCTTGTAGAGCAGGGAACGATAACTTAAATTCAGCTCTTCCGCAGTCTTTCTTCGGTTCCAGCGATTGGCCTGCAGAACTTTCAGGATTACGGATCGCGTCGCCGCGGCTGAGGCCTGACGCGCCGCTGCCTTCAGATGTCCGTTCTGCGGGTGCGGGCTTGCGGCTGGAGGCACGATGCGGGGCGCAACTTTAACGCCCTGCACATGATCGTCCCCGAGGATGATTACCCTGGCGATCCAGTTTTCGAGCTCGCGAACGTTGCCGGGCCAGTTCCATTGCCTCAGCGCATGCAGCGCATCCGGGGTCAACGACGGCTCCGTCCGGCGGTATCTCTTGGCCAGCTTTTGCAGAAAGTGCTCGCATAGCTGCGGGATATCTTCTTTGCGCTCGCGTAGCGGCGCCAGGTGCAGCTTGATCACGTCGATGCGA
This sequence comes from Acidobacteriaceae bacterium, assembly GCA_030040655.1. Lineage (GTDB taxonomy): Bacteria > Acidobacteriota > Terriglobia > Terriglobales > Acidobacteriaceae > Telmatobacter. The sequence continues at coordinate 3,533 of JASHTH010000023.1, forward strand.
TAGAACAGATCCTCCCGAAAGGTACGCTTCTCGATCGCCTTCTCCAGGTCGCCCCGGGTGGCGCATATCACGCGCACTTGCGCCGGCCGGCCTTGCCGGCCTTCGATGGGCGAGCAATGGCCATCCTGCAGCAAAAGCAGCAGCTTGGTTTGCAGCGTCCAATTCAGATCGCCGATCTCGTCCAAAAACAGCGTCCCTCCGGCAGCCAGATTCACCATGCCTCGCCGGCTCTGGTGTCCGGCGCCGCCTAAACCCGGCTCAAATCCAAAAAGTTCACCTTCCAGCAGCTTTTCCGGAATGGCCGAGCAATTCACCTTGACGAACGGCCCATCGCTGCGGTTGGAGCGCGCATGCAGGAACTTGGCGACGACTTCCTTGCCGGTTCCGCTCTCACCCTGGATCAGTACCGGCAAATCGGTGTGAAGAATCCGCTCGATCTGTCCATACACCTCGCGCATCGCGGCCGTGCTGCCGAAGATGACGGCTTCGTTGGGCAAGTCTGCCGGGTGGATACGATAGCTTTGAACCAGATCGGTCGGCATTATTCTCGATGCAATATGGATTTTCCCGCATCACTAACCATGCACGGCGGATGCCAATTTGAACGCGCGCGCGCCGAAAGCCTGCCATCGCATTTCTGCCCGTTTTTCCACAAATTCATCCACCTGCAAAATTCCGGCGCCCAGCCGCTGCATGCCGCCTTGCAAAACTTTGCATACTGCGTACCACTTTCGTGCACATTCGATTGCGAGCGCGCCGGCAAATTCGGCCGGTAAGAAAACAAAACATCTGCGGCGTTGAGGCAGTTTTGCAAACATAGCCGCAAGGAGTTTCGAATCGATAAGTTCGAATTTGCGCGGTACGCGGTCGCTGCGCGCCGCGCAGTAACTGGCAGCGCGCAGCCCCGACTGCGCAGGAGTTATCGGCAGCTCCATCATGCCTCGCCTTGCAGCGGATGCCTCGGGCTGCCTTGTCTTTATCTCGCGCAAATGGTTCTTCAGTGGCCGACTTAAGTTATACCGCCTTTTCTCTTGCCGAATAGGAACCCAAGAACGACTCATCCACGCCTCGCGCCGCCTTCCCCGGCGCGAGACGATGCTGCTGGATTTTGTACAGCAATGCACGATAGCTGATATTCAGGTTCTGCGCCGCGGAACGGCGGTTCCAGCCCGAGGCATCGAGCGCCTCCTGGATCATCTTCACCTCGGCACGGTCTTTCAGATCCCGAACCACCGATCTCATCCCCGAACAAGGGGAGGGAACAACTTCCAGACGGCCGCTGCGGCATTCTCCGTCTTTGACGGCGATCCTCGACTCCAACTCGCGGATCGCGGCTTGCTGATCCCGCATGATGATCGTCCGGGTGACGAAATTGCGCAGCTCGCGCACGTTTCCGTGCCAATCGTGGAGAAGCGCGACATCCATCAAGCGCGAAGTGAAGCCGAAGGGCGAATCGCCCAACATTTCCGAAGGCGTGCGACGAATCGTCTCTTCGATCAGATAGGGAATCTCTTGGCGCCGCTCGCGAAGAGGCGGGATATGGATCGTAAAAGCGCTCAGCCGATAATAGAGATCTTCGCGGAAGGTCTTTTCCTTGAGCGCATCCTCCATGTTCACGTTGGTGGCAGCCAGAATGCGCACGTCGACCTTGGTTGTTTCCTCCCCACCCAGGCGCGTAAACTGTCCGTCCTGTAACACGTGCAGGAGTTTGGCCTGCATCGGCGCGCTGATCTCGCCGATCTCATCCAGCAACAGCGTGCCGCGATTGGCCTGCTCGAACCTCCCGGCGCGATCCCTGATGGCTCCGGTGAATGCTCCCTGTTCGTGGCCGAATAACTCGCTCTCGAGTAAGTCCGAAGGCAGCGCTGCGCAATTCACATTGAGCAGCTCCCTGCGGCTGCGCCGCGAATACTTGTGAATCAGGTGCGCGATAACTTCTTTGCCCGTCCCGCTCTCGCCCAGGATGAGCACGGGAACATCGACGTCGGCCAGCACTCTTGCCTGGCGATGGATTTCCAGCATGGCAGGTGAGGTGGCCAGGAAATACCGGTTCTCGCCCAGTTCTTCAATGAGCGGAAGAGAAGTTATCTTGGCGACCGCCGGCCCAAGCACGCAGCCATCGCCATCGGCGACATACGCTTCGGACATCTCATCCAACATAGCTTCCATATCGCCACGAGTTACAGGTCTTACCAGGAACTGTTTGACTCCAAGGCCGGCAGCCTCCTGGCGCAACCGCTGGTCGGCCACGCCCATCACCAGGCAAACGGCGCGATTTCGCGCGCACTTTAGAAGACGAAGATATTCGAGTTTTTCGCTCGGATTGAGCGAAATGGATTCCATGAGCAGAAGATCGGGCTGGAGCCCATTGGACAGAAGAGTTTCCGCCTGCGGGTATCCTTCCGCTTCGATCACCCGGTGTCCCGCGCCCTCCAGGACCATTTTTATAAATGCGCGCGTCTCGGAATGCCGAATGACGGCCAAAACAAGCAGAAGAGATTTCACAAGGCACCTTCAGCAATGAGGTCTTACAGTACGTTCAGCGTCCGCTAACAATTGTGTGAAACCGCCGGGTTTCGTGACACAATTCCGGCTTCGCGCTTCGAATCATCTTGCCTGCGATGCATGGGGCATAAGTGAGCCGCACATGGAAAGAGCTGTTTTGCCCAACGAGCGGTGATCCCTCTCCGCGGATTTACGGCAGGATAACAATTACGGATTCAAAATACGGACCTGCCTGCCCGTCTTGAAAACAGATTTTGCTCTAACTGTATCCGTTACGAGTGCATCTCCGGTCCCTTTTTCTTTTGACCGTCCCATTCATTGGGTTCGCGGATCAGTTCAAGCCAGAGCCCCAAAACAGCTATCTACAAAAGGCGGCAGGAAGAAGTGCTCTTCTCGCCGTGAAGCCATTCTGGCTTTGTTCTTGTATCCCTCCCGGGCCAAGCTGCGGTGACTGAGACTTTCTTGAAGTGGCCCGTATTTTGTTTACCGAGGGAAGGTGATGGCGGTGACACGCGGCTTTCTTCTCTGATTCAACTTCTAAAATCAGTCCCGTCCAGTCTCTCGTTACGCAGCGTCGTATATGTTGGACTTTAGGGGACGGCACCATGAGTGTCAACCATCTTTTGGTAATGAACTTTGGTAATCATGTGGGGTGTAACTTCCCTGGAGTCACATACCTGCATCGGTCGTTACGGGCGTGTCATTGTACGTAGAAGATGGCTGCGATTCGTGACGGAACAAACGCATTTTCTTTTCGCTTTGCGCTATGCATCGCGCAGGCTGAAGCGGCTTCCGCCTGGCGCCGCCGACCGGCGTATCCCGGGGAAGGGGACGTCCAATACGCATCTCTGTCGAAACGCGAGCTTCGCTTGTGGGCGGCAAAAAGAGACGTGCACGATGGCCCCAACGGCGAAGGCGCTCCCTAGACAGGATGTGACCGGTTGCACGGCTCCTATATTTCGTCTTGGGCATCCTCGAAGAGTGGCTGGCCGTGGCGAGCCATTCGGCGTCTGCGGATCCTGGATAGAGCGCCTGTCGAATCCCTATTCCGTCGTGACTTTCGTTGACCGACAAGGTTCGGATGGATTCATGAACCGCTACTTATCGGACTTAGTAAGTTGGGATCGAATTCCGGATGGAGGGCATCATGTCTGCGCCTGGCGAGAATCGCACTGAGCATCATTCCGGTGAGTCCGCCGGCGAGCGCGATGGGCCCCCTTGCACGCCCATCACGGCCACGCTCTTGGCCACAAAGACGCCGTCCTTCAGGGCTCCCTCCACGCGCACCATGTCTCCCACCTGCACATCGGCCAGTGTAATCGGCTCGCGGCGCTTGCGAAACGTGGTGTCTTCATCGGCCACGAAGCTGTGTACGGCATCGCCGGGCCCGCCTTGCAGCGTCACCTTCACGCCGTCTAGTGCCGTGACCTTGCCCATCAGCCAAGTCTTGCCGAAGTTGGCCTGCATCTCGCGCATCCGGCTGGCCTGTTCCGGGTCAAGCAGCGCGATAAAGACGGCGCCCACGGATTTGCCCGCAGTATCGATCTCTCCGCCCGCTGTGATCGCGTCGCCGATCTTGATGTCGCTCGCCTTGAGCGGTTGCGGCGGGCTGCCTCCGCCCTCGTTGCTTTCTTCGCCACCGTTTCTCCGCCGCTCCGCCGCTTTCACAATGCGCGTATTGGCACTGAAGTGCACGGTATACATCTCGCCGGCGTCGGTCTTGACCATGAAGTGATCGGACGCAGCTTCTGTTACCGTGCCCAAAACGCCTCGACCCTGGCCCATGCCCATGCCCCAGCCGCCGCCGCGACGCCCCTGCCAGCCGCCGGCCGGCGGAGAAGACTGCGGCTGGCCAGGCGATGCAGCGGGACTGGCATCCTGGGCAATGGCCGGCGCACACAGGGCAACTCCGAAGAAGAGAGCGGCTACAAGGCGAAGATTCATGGCATCTCCCCGGGGAGTCGGCTGGACACCCCCGTAGCAATAGACGCCGAACATGTTCGGAGAGACGACAGGAAAGCGCTACTGCGCGCTTTGAGAGGCCATCAACTGCTCGAAAGCCGGGATACCGCGCAGTCCGGCAAACTCGCTATCGGCCATGATCTTCTTGGGGCTGGTGAATCCTTCGTTCAGGGCCATGCGCAGATACTCGATCGCCTGGTCCTTCATTCCCGCGCGGATGCAGCCTTTGGCCATGTAGTAATTCATCGCGCCGCGATCTTCGACCGAAGCCGGATTCTCCACCCTGGGGCTGGAGGACTGCGCAAACACGTCGGGGTCGTACGTCAGAGCTTCCTTGTAGTATTCCCAGCCTTTCTTGTATTTATGCTGGGTGAGCAGATTGGTCCCCAGGTTCTTGTAGATCAAGGCCGACTTGGGGTCGTATTTGAGGGCTTTCCTGTACATCCGCTCCGCACTGGGGTACTCTTTGAGCGAATCGTAGATGGTGCCCAGGTTGTTGAGCACGATCGCATTCTTCGCATCGAGCTTGAGCGACTTTTCGTAGCAGCGTCTGGCCTCGTCCATGTTAAGCATCATCTGGTACGCGATGCCCATCTTGTTCCACAGCGTGGCCGAATCGCGCGGGCCCTTCTTGTAGGCCTCGATGGCTGCCTGATATCGCTGGTGCGCCATCATCGTGTCGCCAAGCTGTTCTGGAGTGATTGGAGGCAAAGGAGCCGCGGCCGGAGCGGCAGCCGCTGCGGGCTGGCTTTGCGCCGCGGGCGCGGGCGCCGAGGGCTGCTGCCCCGGACTCTGTTGCGAGAGTGCGACAGGGACGATTTTCGGCTGCTCGGAACCGGCGGAAGCGGAAACAGCGGCCAGCGCGGCTAGGGCTACGAACACCGGCAGCCGGCGGTGTCGATCGATCCAGGACATATTCCCTCCTCGGCGAAGGAAAGGCCAGTCCACGAGGAGTGAGGTCCTCGCCAAGAATCATCGCTTGGTGGCATCTCGCGCAGCTTCCCGATCGTGGGACGGCAATCCGGGCGAACTGACTATTAAAACACCTTATCCAAACGTTAGACCACTAATTCTCCGGGAAGCATCGCCCAAAAGTGCCAGATCCTCAAGTGGTCCGCCCCCAGGCATCAAAGTGGTCAGCAAGCCGGCTTCGATCCGGTCAATAATCCACACCCGCAGGGAGTACACTCATCGCCATGCGGAGATTGCATCCGGTACCTAACGCCCATCTTGCTCCATCGGCGCACGTCCTGGCCGAACGGCTCCGCACCACGCGCCGCCATTCGCTGACCCTTTGCGAGCCGCTCTCGGCAGAAGACATGATGGTTCAGTCCTGCCCCGAGGCTTCGCCCGCCAAGTGGCACCTGGCCCACACCGCCTGGTTCTTCGAGTCGTTCGTCCTGCGCGAATTCCTCCCCGGCTACCGTGTCTTCCACCCCGATTTTTCCTGGCTCTTCAACAGCTACTATCAGAGCTTCACCGCCTTCCCGGAAAAACGCCTGCGCTCGTCGTTTTCGCGCCCCTCACTCGACGAGATTCTGCGCTACCGCGGATACGTCGACGGCGCCCTGGAGCACCTGTTTAGCCGCAGCGTCCATCCTGAGGCTCTGCGCCGCATCGAGCTCGGTGTGAATCACGAGGAGCAGCACCAGGAGCTGATGCTCACAGACATCCTGCACGCCTTCTTCACGAATCCTCTCCGCCCCGCCTACAAACCAATTCCGCCGCCGGACGAATCCGGCGGTGCCGGTCGCGCCGATGCGCCCGCTCTGCGTTTCGTCTCGTTCGAAGGCGGCATGTGCGAGGCCGGCTCGTCTGGCGACGGGTTCTGCTTCGACAACGAGCAAAAGCGGCATCGCGTTTGGCTGGAGCCCTACGCGCTGGCTTCGCGCCTGGTCACCTGCGGCGAGTTCGCCGCCTTCATCGCCGATGGCGGCTACCGTCGGCCCGAGCTCTGGCTCTCGGCCGGATGGGATGCCGTCCAGGCCAATGGCTGGCGCGCGCCCCTTTATTGGACCGAATCCAGCGGCCGATGGAGCGTCTTCACACTCCACGGCGAGCAGTCCCTCAGCCAGGCCAAGCCCGCTCCCGTCAGCCACATGAGTTTTTACGAAGCCGATGCCTACGCCCGCTGGGCGGGCCGACGCTTGGCGACCGAATTCGAATGGGAGGCTGCGGCGGAAAAAGCGCCCGGCGCCGGAAATTTGCTCGATTCGGGCCATCTGCAGCCGTGGCCCGCCGCCGAGCCCGACGCATCCCAGAGCCCCGGCCCGCGCACACATCGCCACCTTCTGGAGTTCCCCGCCGAGTCCTCTGCGGTTCCCTGTCAACTCTTTGGCGACTGCTGGGAGTGGACGGCCAGCGCCTATCTGCCCTATCCCGGCTTCAAACCGCTCGCCGGTTCGCTCGGCGAGTACAACGGCAAATTCATGAGCGGCCAGATGGTGCTTCGCGGAGGCTCTTGCCTCACGCCTCAATCGCATATCCGTGCGAGCTATCGCAATTTCTTTCCCCCGGAGACGCGCTGGCAGTTTTCCGGAATTCGTTTGGCATCGTAACGCTTTTCACGGCATCCTAATCGGCATGACAGCACAAGTCGTGCTTCCCCTGGTGGATGCAGTCCTCGACCGGGTCGCCGATGACGTCCGCCGCGGACTCACGGCGCCGTCCAAATCCCTGCCTCCCTGGCTCTTCTACGACGAAGCCGGCTCACGCCTCTTTGAGCTGATCACCGATCTGCCCGAGTACTACCTCACGCGCACCGAGCGTTCCATCCTGGCCAAGAATGCTACTGCCATCCTCACTGCGGCTTGCCACGACCAACCCCTGCGTATTGTGGAACTTGGCGCCGGCTCCGCCGCCAAGACCCGGCTTCTGCTCCAAGCCGGGCTCGATCGCCAGCCCAGTGTCGTCTACGAGCCGATCGACGTTTCGTTCACTGCGCTGGAATCGGCCTGCCGGCAGATCGAGGGCGAAATGCCACGGGTCGAGGTCGTCCCCCGAGTGATCGACTACACCTGCGAACTTGATTTCGAGCCATGCGGCAGTCACGAGCGCCGCCTTGTCCTCTACATCGGATCCAGCATCGGCAACTTCGAGCCGGACGAAGCCATCCGCCTGCTCCATCGCATCCGTTCCCGCCTGCGTCCCGGCGACGGCCTGCTGCTCGGTGTGGATCTGGTCAAGGACCGGAATATGCTCCTGGCGGCTTACGACGATGCGGAGGGTGTAACCGCCGCCTTCAACCGCAATGTGCTGGTTCGCCTGAATCGCGAGCTGGGAGCCGACTTCGACCCCGGCGCTTTCGCGCACCGCGCCCACTGGAATCCTTTCGCCTCGCGCATCGAGATGCACCTCGAGAGCCTCTGCGCCCAAGTCGTCCGCCTCGCCGCGCTCGACCTCGAGGTCGAATTCGCCGCCGGCGAGACCCTCCACACCGAAAACAGCTACAAGTTCCCTCCCGGCGGCGCCGAAGCACTGCTCTCCGCTTCCGGCTTCACTCCGGTCTTCACCTGGACCGACCCTCGCCAGTGGTTCGCCGTCTGCCTTGGGCGGGCGGAGTAGCGGTGGAGACCGGGGAAGTCGCTTCGGCCGGGACCAAGGGAACGCGATGCCGAGGGAACAAAGGACTACGTGCGGCCGATCCGCCGACTTGCTGATCTCCTTCGTGCTAACTCGCCCACTTGCTGACTCACCGACTTGCAGATTCGCTACCCCGTTACTTTGCAGAGTTTCCGGCCTGGCGGGCTGCACCCGCGGCCGCCGCCTGAATTGTGATCGTGCCGTTGACCG
>JASHTH010000184.1 GCA_030040655.1 Acidobacteriaceae bacterium
GCCATTATAGGCTGTTGTGCGCGATAGCATTCTTACTTCGGCGCTGTGTCTTTGACGGCGTCGTTGTGCGGAGAAGTGTCCACTTCATACCAGCCGCTCGCCAGTCGATAGGTGTTGGTTTCCTTCATAGCCTCGCAGCCTTGGCCGTGTGTGGGAATATCCGAGTCTGTCACGGTCCCTGACGCGAACACGATGGACAGGACGTGGCTTTGGCATTTCTCTTCCAGTTTTGTCAGCATCGGGAGCGGTCCGTAACCGGCAACAAGGCTGTTCTTATCCCATGATTTGATCGGCCAGAGTGTCTCCTCCGGCCCATCGACCATGACGAAGTCGTTCCCCACGGCAGTGAAGCTCACCCGCATCTCAAGGCAATTCTGCTCCCCTCTGTTGCATTCGATTCGCGTTTGTTCGGGGTAAACCAGTTGGTGCGCCTTGTCGTCCAGCTCAGGAATCCAAATCCCGCTTGCGTCTAGCGAACCGTCAGGAAGGGTCACAACCGGAGACGCCTGCAACTCATACCTCTTGACGTGGTCATTGTGAAACAGTTTCAGCGCAGCTGCCTGTTTCTGCTGTGGCGTAGGCGCGGCGTGGCAACCAGCGAGCAGGCACAGCGCAATCGCAGCGCAGCGAAGGCAAGGCTGTCTCATGTCGATGGATTATAGGGCTCGACGCCAGGTTAGAATGAAGGGGGCAAATAGAGAACCCGCCCCGGCAGGCCGGCGCCTCCGGTCCGCGCACACACATCTTCGTTGAGAGCCTCTGCAGGATAGGGGTCGCTGTCGAGTCAATCTTCCAGATCCTCCTCAAATATCAGCCATTCGACGTCATCCCGCGACACGACAAGCCTGCCCCTCTCAATCGAGAATTGGGCGTCTGCGACATCGAATGTGCCGTATTGTCGCACTTCGGAAACCAAGATTCCGACTTGCCCAGCATCTTCGTCCAACACATCGAGCCGCACAACGTATACGTGCTCTGGTTGCCCTCGCTCGATCACCGTAACCTTGAGAATCGCTTTGTCATTCTTCCATTGCGAGAATCTTTTGAATGCCTCCGGTGCTGAAGCCATGATCTTTTTCCCCCTGCACTTTCAGCTTTTGGCTGCCGCGAAGGATATCGATCGTGTGCCAATCCTTGCTGAAATATTCAGCCTGATTCCGTCTGCCGACACGGGCACCCCGAACCTGATTCTGCCGCGCGGTGCAGCTTGAATTCCTGTACCACCCGGTTGATGACGCCATTGCTCGAAGGAGAATCGGGCTGTAGGCCTTCCTTCATCGAGCGGAACAATCCGAGCACCTGCCCCAAAATCACGTCCAGGACCGGCATACTGTCATCGCCCAAAGCCGCGAGGCCGCGGCAGTCGATCGTGACATCTCCGTCTTGAGCCAGGTCCGGAGGAATGCCTTCTCCGAAAATCACCTTGGCCATGCCGAGTTGCTTTTGGTTCAACTCGCGAATCAGATCGCATTCGTAGGCCTGCACCAGCGGGTGGGAAGAAAGAAAGCAAACGGTCAACGTGTCCGAATGGACCGCGCTCATCAGCCCGTGGCGCAAACCGAGGTAGGTTTCGCTCATGGCCGAAACTTTCCCGGCCGTCATCTCCACCATCTTCAGGGCCGACTCCCGGGCAGCGCCGAGGCGCGGCCCGCTGGCGAGGAAGACCGCCCGACGGAAGTCCTGTCGTGCCACGGCGGCCAGCGTGTCAAAGTGCGTGGTCAGCAGGTCATCGGCCGTTTGAGCCAGGCCCTGGACCAGGGCGAAATATTGGCCCGGTGCTCTCAGCGATCCAAGAAAGGAAGCAGCCAGGACCATATTGGTGAAGCTGCTCGTCATCACCAGGCTGCGGTCATTGGTCGGCTCGGCAAGCACCACGACTTTCACACGCGGATCGTCGCGATAGGTTGAGGCCAACCGTCCTTGTGCGTTGCAGGTGATGACCAGATGCCGAACGTCGGGCTCCGTCTCCAGCACAATGGCAATCGCCTCGACACTCTCGGGGCTGTCCCCTGACCGAGCCAGCGAGACCATCAACCCAGGCCGCGAGGGCGCAATCGCCGTGGCGCCGTGCGTCAGCAACATGCCGCCGCCGATGGTCTGGGCGGGAATCTTCAGCCGTTTCTGTAAAGGAAGTCGAACGCAATCCCCCGCATACTCCGAGCTGCCGGAGCCGGTGAGAACCAGCGTTGCGGCGCCATCGACCATCGGGAGCAGTTCGTCGGAGATGGACGCCAGGTGACTGCCCGTCACCAGCCATGTCGCGGGTTGCTGCAGAATCTCTCGCAACGTGTGGAAATACCCCGACTTGCGCTGTTCGTCTTCCGGTCGGCGCAGCAAATCGGCCGCTTCCGTTTGTTTGTGCGCAATCTCGGCAAGCCGGGAGGGATCGTCTACGCCTTTGGGAACGGCCAAATGACTCAAGTGATCCTCCCAAAATAAAGAGCCAACCGATAATAAAACACAAGCATTGCAAAGTAAAGAAAAATCACACAGGAAAACGAATCCGCAATCTGCACGGCTGAGCCAGGCATCGGTGGGTTGAGTCGAGGATGGCGTCCGGTCTCGAAGGGCAACTCACCGACTTTACCGCCGCAGACCACCGGTTTCACAGAAACCGAGGAAGCATAGCAGTTTTATGCACTTACGGGTGGGGCTTTGGCCTGATCCGAGGTGCCTGGATCGACGGGCTTCCGCTCCGATGAGGGAACAATTTTGCCACTCGGCGGCGCCTTCCATCCAAGTCCTGTGCTGCTCGCTTAAGAAAAAAAGCACAAGCGGAGAAAACCACTTTATCCCCTCGCGAAGTTGACTGACCCTTCGAACCTCCTTATTCTTTCAGGAATGCGACGTGCCCATTCCGCGAATCCGCTGCTACCGGAACAACGCCGAAGGAAGATCCTCGATTTGGTGGAGCAGCGGGGACAGATCACCGTTCGAGATCTGGCGAACCAGTTCTCGGTTTCTGCGGTTACGGTCCGCTCGGACCTCGACGCGCTGGGTGCTGCCGGCTCAGTGGTGCGTTCCCATGGCGGCGCGGTCCGGCAGTTGGAGGCCACTCGGGACTATCCGCTGCGCTTCAAGGAATCGCTGCATCGAGCCGAAAAAGCTCAAATTGGAAAAGCCGCTGCCGGCCTGGTTCAGCCGGGAGAAGTAATCATTCTCGACTCCGGCACCACAACGATTGAGGTTGCGCGCCAGTTGAAGGCCCTCGCCATCCACGGAATTACGGTGATCTCCAACGCCATGAACATTCTCTCCGAGCTTGTGGACGCACCCGGGATTTCCGTCATCGGGATTGGAGGGGTTTTGCGCCCGGTTTCGCTTTCTTTCGTCGGGCCCCAGGCCGAGGCGATGTTGAAAGACCTGCATGCCGATCGGCTCTTTCTCGGTGTGGATGGCTTTGACCTGGAGTACGGCCCAAGCACACCGGACGTGCTGGAGGCTCACCTGAACGGCATGTTGATGAAGGTTGCCAAAGAGACCACCGTAGTGGCCGATTTCAGCAAATTGGGCCGCCGCAGTGTCTCCCGCATCGGCTCCATCGAGCAAATCCATCGCCTGATTACCGA
>JASHTH010000185.1 GCA_030040655.1 Acidobacteriaceae bacterium
TGCAGGGCACCTCCCGCCATTCGGTCTCCGGATATGTAGCGGTATAGCACCCTTCCCCGTGGTTCGGCCGCGGGGTCTTCAGAATGGTTTTCCGCCAGATCTCCCGTTCCCCGCCGTTTGGCTGCCGGTTGTCGGGCGATTCCTCATGCCCTGCCGATGGCTTTGTCTGCGCATTCAGCTGCGCCGCGGCGCGTTGCGCCGCCGCAGTACCCACCGCCGACGAGGCGATGCCCAGCGCCAGCACCGCAAGCATCGGGCAGGACTTTAGACCTGCGTTCGCGAGACGAACAATCCATTTCGATCCAGAGGGCTTGACTCCCTCTTGCGCCAGACACAGGGATGCGTTCAGCGCCTTGCCGGACAAGGCGTGCGCCAGTGCAAAGGTTTCTCCAATCCTCTTTTCCATAAATCCTCTCTTTAGAAATGTCGATGGCTTGCATTTCAATGTGGGACAACGAGTGTTCCTTGCTGGAGAGCGCGACTCGTTCTCCGAATTAGAGTCAGCAGGTTGGGTCGCCATTGGCGTGGCAAGTGCGGCAAACAAAACCGCACGCTGAACCCCGCCTTCACACTGAAAAGCGGAAGGCGTGGATTTGCATGCCCTGACCGACGGTCGTTGAGGCTGAAACGTAATCTGCTCGTCGATTTGTAATGAAGTGCCCGGTGTCGTCGGCCTGCACGTCTTGCGTTTCCATCCACAACGGCGCGCCAACAACAACATTGAACCTGCGATCCCATGACCCACCTTCATAAAACTCCTCCTCTTGGGACATTTGCTTCGCTCGCCGAATCTTTCCCCTGCTGGAGCGACTTCAACAACGACTCCAAGCAGATATGCAGGGCTCCATCCTGCGCCGGACAGAGGTGCCAGCCGTAGAGCCCTGCACCGGCTTGCAGCATTTGGAGATTCCCGGCAAGTGCCCCTGCCTCCTGGAAACCAACCACGTCCACTTCCCGGCCACACATCTCGCACCAGACCTGGGCTGAACGGCGCCTGCGTACGATCAAAAGCCGGTCGGTTTGTACGGTGATCTCGATTCTTCCGGCCGATTTTTGCTCTGAACGCTTTGCCCAACGGCGGAGCTCGTGATAGATTGCTCTCCACATCAGGCTCGGGTTTCCTTGGCCGCTCACGAACGGTTGCGATCCTGCCCGGAACGGCCTTCAGAAGTCCTTAGGGAATTCTCAGAAATTTCTCAGGCGTGTTATGAGCAACAAGGGAAAGCACTTATACGAGTTCGGTCCCTTCCGGCTTGATGCTGAAAAGCGCGTCTTGCTGCGCGGCCAAGAGCTTCTTCCCTTACAAATGAAGGCCTTCGAGACCCTCCTGATGCTGGTGCGCAACAGCGAGCAAGTGGTTTTGAAAGACGATCTGCTAAAGACGGTCTGGCCGGACACGTTCGTCGAGGAATCCAACCTGACGCAGAACATCTTTGTATTGCGAAAGACACTGGGCGACGAGGCCGCCGAGCGCCGCTACATCGTGACGGTGCCAGGGCGGGGTTATCGTTTCGCGCAGAAAGTCCGGACCGTGCCGGACGAGGAAGAGAAGGACGAAGAGCAAATTGTGGTGGCAAGCCGCTCGCTGGCCACTGTGGTGATCGAGAGGCATGGGAAAAGGGATTTGCGTTTGTGGCTGGTAGTGGGAGGTGTGCTGGGGGCCATCTTAGTTGCCGTGGGAGTGTATTGGCGATCGCAGCGAAACCCGAAGTTGACCGACAAAGACACCATCGTCCTCGCCGACTTCGACAACCGGACAGGAGACCCCGTCTTCGACGGGACGTTGCGGCTAGGTCTTTCCGCTCAACTGGCGCAGTCGCCCTTCCTCAATCTGCTCTCTGACCAGCGCGCACGGCAGACGCTGGCGCTGATGACACAATCCAAGGACAGCCGGCTTACGCCCGAAACCGCGCGCGAGGTCTGCCAGCGCACGGCCAGCAAGGCGGTCCTCGATGGGGCGATTGCGCAGATTGGCACGCGATACCTTCTCACCTTGAAGGCGATCAACTGCTCCACGGGCGAATCGTTGGCCAGCACGGAGGCCCAGGCCGGCGACAAGAACCATGTTCTCGATGCTTTGGGAAAGATAGCTTCTGAGGTACGCGGCAAACTGGGCGAATCGCTGGCCTCGGTCGAGAAGTACGACATTGCGCCGGAACTCGTGACCACGCCTTCGCTGGACGCACTGCGGGCCTACAGTCTTGCCCTCCGAGCCTTGGCCTCAAACAACAGCGCTGAAGCAGTGTCTTTATATAGACAAGCGATCAGCCTGGATCCGAACTTCGCCATGGCCTATTCGGGTTTGGGAGTTACCTACTCTAACATGGGCGAGGCAACCCTTGCGGCGGAAAACGTTCAAAAGGCTTACGATTTGCGTGGACGTGTGAGTGAGCGCGAGAAACTCGCCATCGAGCTGATATACGATGCAGTCGTCACTCGAAACTTCGAAGCGGCGCGAGATTCGGCCCTACTGGCCATACAGATCTACCCGCGCGAGTGGGCGGCGCTGGGTAATCTGGGCGTCATCTACGCCTATCTGGGTGACTATGAAAAGAGCCTGGCTTTCAGTCAAAGGGCTCTCGGATTCACTCCCGGAAATCTGCAAAGCTACACGAACCTACTCGCTGGCTATCTGCACCTCAACCTATTGGACAACGCAGAAGCCGCGGCGCGGGAAGCAAAGAACCACAATCTTGATTCACCCTTCGTTCACGCCAGTCTCTACCAGGTTGAGTTCCTCAGGCATGATACTGCCGCGATGGACCGGGAAGCGGCGCAAGTGATTGGCAAGGCCGGATTTGAAGATCTCATCTTCTACTACCAATCGGATACGGCCGCTTATGGTGGCCATTTTGCGCACGCCAGAGAGCTGACGCGCCGTGCCGCAGACTCCGCGTCACGAGCCGGGCAGAAAGAGACGGCAGCGGACTACGAGGCCGAGGCTGCCGTGCGCGAGGCGCTGGTTGGCAATCTGGCATTGGCAAAACACCAGGCCCTGGACGCGCTGGCACTCTCGAACGGAAGAGGTGTGACTGCATTAGCGGCCCTTGCTCTGGCGCTGGCTGGCGACTCCGCTGACAGTAATCGCATGGCCGACGATCTGGGCAAACGCTCTCCGGAAGATACGGTTCTACGGTATAACTCGCTGCCGGCGATCCGCGCAGTCAATGCGCTGCGAAATGGAGATTCCGGGAAGGCAATCACAGCGCTCGCTATCTCGGCACCTTACGAATTGGGACAAACCACGCAGGAAGTGACCTTTGTGCTCTACCCAATTTATTTTCGGGGTGAGGCCTTTCTGGCAGCCAGGCAAGGCGCGGCAGCGGCCGCTGAATTTCAGAAAATTCTCGACCATCCGGGACTTGTCCAGAACGAACCCATCGGTGCACTTGCGCATCTCGGTCTCGCCCGCGCCTGCGCTTTGCAGGGCGACTCCGCCAAAGCCAAAGCTGTGTATCTAGATTTCCTCGCCCTCTGGAAAGACGCCGACCCTGACATTCCTATCCTGAAGCAGGCCAGGGCGGAGTACACAAAGCTGCAGTAGTGCGGCGCCTGAGCATCGCCGTACCTTGTTCCTTCTTACTTCTTCCGAGATCAGCGAGACTATTTCAATCTTGCTGCATATCGTTTCACAGGTGGTTCCCGAACCTTGGGGTGGGGAAGGGGCTGGCGGAATTCGTGGCGGGTGAAGAGGGAAAAAGCGCTCCTTCCACCAGCGTGTGCGTGCACCGTCCAGGGATCTTTCGATTCCCGAGCAACGCAATGTCGTGAGACACTTCGGGAGTGATCATCACCATTCTCCTTGGCGCCATCGACCGCGTGATCAAACTGGTGCAGTATCGCAAGACGCGATGCCGAAACCTGTATCAAGATCGAAAGGGATTCAGCGCGACTCATAGCTTTGACGCAGGCTTCGCTACCCACGCTGGCAAAATACACGCAAAATGGCGGAGTCAAGCGGTCGCCCTTGCTTATCGCAGGGCAGTACTCCGGGAGAGATGCCCGAGTAACGCCACGCAAGCCAATTGTGTGAATCCTGGAACTGAGGCGCGAATGCCGGCGGCGAGCTCGATCGTGGATTGTGCCGCAACCCGAGGAGCGGAGATGATCCTGCTCGGCCTCCGCCTAGCCTTCATCTCCACCCGCAGAGTAGCTAGGGACAGGCCACCGTGCAGAAACCAGTAAATGTAAATTCCCGTAACACCCCGGTGCACTGTCAGTGCTGGGACGGTGCCACTTGCTTTCATCGGCGGTCACCTTCAGTCAATTCCGGAAATGCCGCTTGGAGAGCCTCCTTGAATTTCCGAAGATCGCTGCTGCCAATGAGCGCCTCGGCGCGCGAGATGTAAACAAGTTTGTCGACCTTGGCACGAACGATCGGCGACCCCGAATCGAATTCCTTCGATTTCAGCCTTTCAATGTGGAGCCAGTCTGTAATGGGATCGAAGGCGTCCGCAGTCACTAGCAAGTTGGAGACTTCGGCATCCAAGATGGTGCGCGTATCGGCAAACAGAATGTCCTCGCCACTGAGGTGAGTCTCGGAGATCACGTCAATTGCAGACGCCAACGACAGAGCTTCTTCCAGAAGCGCTTTGAACTTGGCGCAAACGAACTTGCCAGCGCGCGTTGCGATTTCAGAAATCGGGCAGATTGGCACAAGAGCACCCGACTCGTCGGGCCGGCTGATCTGCCGGACAATGCCATCCAAAGCGCAATGTGCAAGGGAACGCAGATCCCGATTTGTTTCGGCACTTTTCAAGATCGTGAGGTTCACGTCGTTGACGAGCCGAAAGAGCAAATACGCCTGCTCGTCCTCGAACCACTCGAACGGCGCCAGTGGGCCCTTCAATTCCTTTTCCCAATAGGCCACGAAACCGCCGGCAGCCTTGGCGCGATGTAGCCAGAGCAAGAACTTCTTCTTGGCATCCAAGGACGCCTCGAGCCTGTGTACTCGCCGCTTCGACGTCACTTCCTCGATTTCTCCTTTGCTGAGCCCGTCCCGGCAACCGCCTCAAGGGCGGCCAGTCTCGTCTCGATGTCAGAGACCTCGATTGATTTCAGAAGCACATTCGCCAAGTAGCCGAGGGTTCCAGCCACCTTCGGATCAAGGCGCCGACCCCTCACGTCCGAGATGAAACCCCCAAGCGCCACGCGAACCTCCCGAGCTGTACCAGGCGGAGACAATTCAGCGTGCTCCTGA
>JASHTH010000186.1 GCA_030040655.1 Acidobacteriaceae bacterium
CCATCGAAGACGCGTTCGGCGTCCAGATTGCCGGCCCCATCCGCGACTTGCGCCGGCTCATCTACTGCGGCGAGTGGATCGAGAGCCACGCGCTGCACATCTACATGCTGCACGCGCCCGACTTCCTCGGCTACGAGGACGCGCTCGCCATGGCCAGAGACTTCCCGGAGGAAGTGAAGCGCGGCCTGCGTTTGAAAAAGACCGGCAACGAGATTGTCCACGTGTTGGGCGGCAGGGAAATTCACCCCGTCAACGTGCGCGTTGGCGGATTCTACAAAGTCCCGCAAAAGAAAGATCTTTCCGCACTCGCTGAGGAATTGAAGGTAGCGCGAGACGAGGCGCTCGCTACCGTGCGTTGGGTTGCGGCATTTTCATTTCCTGAATTCGACCGCGGCTACGAGTTCGTCGCGCTTCGCCATCCCGGTGAATATCCGTTCAACGAAGGCAGGCTCGTCTCCAACCAGGGGCTCGACATCGCCATCCGCGAGTACGACCAGTATTTCGTCGAAGAGCATCTGGCCCATTCCAATGCGCTGCACTCACGGCTCAAGGATCGCGAGTCCTATTTCGTCGGACCGATGGCTCGCTACAACCTGAATTTCGACTGGCTTCCGCCTCTAGCCCAGGACGCGGCCCGCAGCGCCGGCCTGGAGCCGATCTGCCGCAACCCTTTCCAGAGCATCGTGGTTCGCGCCGTCGAGTTGCTCTACGCCTGCGACGAGGCGCTGCGCCTCATCGAGCGCTATGAAATGCCCGATCGCCCCGCCGTTTCTGTCGAGCCTCGCACGTCCACCGGCTATGGTTGCTCCGAGGCGCCTCGCGGCATCTGCTACCACCGCTACCGGCTCGACGAACGCGGCCTTGTGATGGATGCCAAGATCGTTCCGCCGACTTCACAGAACCTCAAGACCATCGAAGGCGATCTGCGGCGGTTCGTCCAGGACCATCTCGCTCTGCAGAAGGACAAGCTGCAGTGGCAGTGCGAGCAGGCGGTGCGGAACTACGATCCCTGCATCTCCTGCGCCACACACGCCGTCAAAGTCCGCATCGAAGAGACATGAGGTTCGAAAAGGCTGCGCCGTCATCGAAACCATCCACGGCTGCCGCAGCTGTCCGTGACCGAATAGATTGTTGATGGACAACCGCACAAGGAATTTCATGACCAACGCGCCGGAGGCGCAGCGGTTGTTCGCCCCGCGCTTCAGCGTGGGGAATCGGGATCGCACAAATGAGCACGAAGTCCCGTAGGGACGGTGCAGCAACAGCGTTTGATGGCAAATCGGGAAATCATTATCAGAGACGGTGCGGTCGGGAGCCGTGAGGCAGGATTGAATCGGCTCGTTTGGCCCGATTTTGGGCCAAACGGAGTCGAAGGATCTGCGCTTCGGGTACTCAACTTACGCAAAGGATCTCAGTTACAGGACACTAAAACGCGGCGACCGTCTGCCGCAGGCTGTAGGAGCTGAGCGTCTTGATGTAGTTGCCGCGATCGTAGGGGGACGTGTCGGGCACGAAGCGTCGGCTCAGGCTCCCGCGCATTTCGCTCAGCGAAGTGTACTCGTGCTTCTCCAGCCAATAGTTCATGTCCGCTAGCACGCGGCCGATGTGCTCGATGCCATGGATGTGCAGCGCCGAGGCCATCATCGTCACGCTCGCGCCGGCCATGATTCCCTTGAGCACATCCTCGGCGGAATGAACCCCGCCGGAGATCGCGATGTCGATGTTCAGGTGCCCGAAGAGGATCGCCGCCCAGTGCAGCCGCGGCAGGAGCTCCGACGGCGTGGAGAAGTGCAGCGTGGGGCGCACCTCGAGCGTTTCGATGTCGAAATCCGGCTGATAGAAGCGATTGAAGAGCACAATGCCTCGCGCCCCCGCCTCCTCTAGCCGCGCCGCCAGGTGCGGCAGGCTGGTAAACGACGGCGACAGCTTGACCGCCACCGGAACCCTCACCGCTCGGCAAACACCGTCGACCAGCTCCAGCAATTGAAGCTCGATCTCCGCGGAAGTCTGCGCCGGATCGGTGGTCAGGGCATACGTATTCAGCTCGATGGCATCCGCTCCCGCTTCCTCGATATCCTTCGCGTACCGCACCCAGCCGCCGCTCGTCGCTCCGTTGAGGCTCGCCAGGATGGGAATCCCGGACACCGACCGCGCGCGGTGCAGAAACCCCAGATACGATTCGTGGGTCATGCGGTAGTCGTTGAAATCCGGCAGATAACCCAGCGATTCGGCGAACGACTCTGTGCCGCGCGAGAGATCCTCATCCAGCGCCTTCGACTCCAGCGCCAGTTGCTCCTCGAAAAGCGAAGTCAGCACCACGGCCGACGCGCCGGCCTCTTCCATCCGTCGGATGTTCTCCACGGTCTCAGAGAGAGGAGTGGACGAAACCACGATCGGGCCCTTCAGATTCAGGCCGAGATATTGCGTTGACAAGTCGATCATTCCTCGCCTCCCGCCAATGCGCCAACGGGTTTTTCTTCGGGTTTCTCTTCGGGAGCGATGTGGGGCGTTTCGCCGCGCCCGGGCATGGCGGCCCGCGCCGAGTACACGCGCCACTGCCTCTCCACGTCGTCCTGCGCTTCCTTGAGCAGCGTGGCGGCCAATTCGGGATTGCTGCGCGCCAGCATGGTATATCGCGCCTCGCGGTACGCGTAATCTTTCAGCCGGATCGACGGCGTCCGCGAATCGAGCTGGAATGGATTCTTGCCGTCGTCGCGCAGCGCCGGGTTATACCGCACCAGCGGCCAGTAGCCCGACTGCACGGCGAGCTTTTGCTGCTCGAGGCCGTGTACCAGGTCGTAGCCGTGCGCGATGCAGCTCGAGTAGGCCAGGATGATCGACGGCCCGTCGTGCGCCTCCGCCTCCTGGAATGCCTTGATCACGTGCGTGTCGTTGGCTCCCATCGCCACCTGCGCCACATACACGTAGCCGTAGCTCACGGCCTCCATGATCAGATCCTTCTTGCCGTTGCCCTTGCCGCTGGCGGCAAACTTCGCCACCGCGCCGCGCGGCGTGGCCTTCGACATTTGGCCGCCGGTGTTCGAATAGACTTCGGTGTCGAGCACCAGCACGTTCACGTTCTTACCCGAGCCGAGCACGTGATCCAGCCCTCCGAAGCCGATGTCGAACGCCCATCCGTCTCCGCCCACGATCCATACGCTCTTGCGCACCAGCGCGTCGGCGATCGCCAGCAGGTTGCGTGCATCGGACGAGTCGACGCCCTCGAGCCGTTCGCGAAGAATCCGCACGCGCTCCCGCTGCTGTTCGATCTCCGCTTCGGTTTTCTGCGGAGCGGCAAGCAGAGCCACGGCGAGCTCTTCGCCGATCAAGCCGTTCAACCGCGTAACCAGCGTCTCTGCAAAGGCCTTTTGCTGGTCGAGCGCGGTTCTCATGCCGAAACCGAACTCGGCGTTGTCTTCAAAAAGCGAATTCGCCCACGTTGGCCCGCGTCCCTGGGCGTTGGTGCTGTAGGGCGTGGTCGGTAGGTTGCCGCCGTAAATCGACGAGCAGCCCGTTGCGTTGGCGATATAAAGCCGGTCGCCGAAGAGCTGCGTTAATAGCTTGATGTAGGGCGTTTCACCGCAGCCCGCGCACGCTCCCGAAAACTCAAACAACGGTTGCAGCAACTGGAGGTCCTTCACCTGCCCGTGCGAAAGCCGGCTGCGATCGGCCTCCGGCAGCGTCAGGAAAAACTCCCAGTTTTCGCGCTCTGCCTCGCGCAGCGGCGCCTGCAAAGCCATGTTGATAGCCTTGTGGCTGGCGTCGCTCTTGCTCTTGACCGGGCATACCTCGACGCAGACCGAGCAGCCCGTGCAGTCTTCCGGCGCCACCTGTAGAGTGTAGCGATCCTGCTCCATCCCTTTCCATTTGGGCTTGGCCCACTGCAGCGTCGCCGGCGCCTTATCGCCCAGTTCCGCGCTGTAAACCTTGGAGCGGATCACCGCATGCGGGCACACCATCACGCATTTGCCGCACTGAATGCACAAATCCTTATCCCATACCGGAATGAACTGAGCGATGTTCCGTTTCTCCCACTGCGCCGTGCCGGTGGGGAACGCTCCGCCCGCGGGAATGGCGCTCACTGGCAGAGCGTCGCCGCGGCCGGCCGCGATCTCGCCGAGCACTTCGCGGACAAATTTCGGCGCCTTGCCGGATATGGCGGGGATCAAGTCGAACTCCGAGGACGCTTCTTTGGGCAGTTCGACCTTTTCCAGATGCGCCAGCGCATGGTCCACGGCAGCAAAGTTCTTTTCGACCACCGCTTCGCCCCGCTTGCCGTACGTCTTCTTGATGGCCTTCTTGATCTGCGCAATCGCCTCCTCCCGCGGCAGCACGCCGCTGATCGCGAAGAAGCACGTCTGCATGATCGTGTTGATGCGCGAGCCCATGCCGGTATCGCGCGCCACCTTGTAGCCGTCGATCACATAGAACTCGATCTTTTTGCGCAGCATCTCCGCCTGCAGCGTCTTGGGCAGCTTGCCCCAAACCTCCTCAGCCGGATACGGCGAATTCAAAAGAAAGACCGCACCTGGTACCGCGGCTTCCAGCACATTCATCTTTTCGAGAAAGCTGAAATTGTGGCAGGCCACAAAGCTCGCGCGAGTGATCAGGTAAGTCGAGTGAATCGAGTTCGGCCCAAAGCGCAGGTGCGAGGTTGTCATCGACCCCGATTTTTTCGAATCGTAAACGAAATAGCCTTGCGCATAATTGGGCGTATTCTCGCCGATGATCTTAATCGAGTTTTTGTTGGCGCCCACGGTGCCGTCGGAGCCCAACCCATAGAACAACGCGCGCACCGTCTGCGGATCTTCGGTCGAAAACTCGGGATCGAACGTGAGGCTCGAGTGGCTCACATCGTCCTCGATCCCCATCGTGAAGTGGTTTTTCGGCGATCGCGTGGCAAGCTCATCGAAGATGCCCTTGACCATTGCCGGCGTGAATTCCTTCGACGACAGACCGTAGCGGCCTCCGATCGCCCTCAGCCTGGGAACAAAGGGCAGGGAAGCATTCTCCGACAGCGCGGTCACAATGTCCTGGTACAGCGGTTCGCCCGCTGCTCCCGGCTCCTTGCACCGGTCGAGCACCGCGATCGACTTCACGTTCGGCGGCAGCGCGGCAAGGAACGCGCGCGCATCGAAAGGCCTGTACAGGCGAACCTTTAGCAGGCCTACCGCCTCGCCTTTCCAGTTCAGCGCGTCGACCGCCTCTTCGGCCGCCTCGGCGCCCGATCCCATCATCACGATCACCCGCTCCGCATCCGGCGAGCCGCAATAGTCGAAGAGGTGATAGGAACGGCCGGTCTCCACGGCAAAGCGGTCCATCACCGACTGCACGATCCCCGGCACGGCCGCATAGAACGGGCTGCACGCTTCGCGCGCCTGGAAGAAAACATCCGGGTTCTGCGCGCTTCCGCGCAGCACGGGCCGGTTGGGGTTCAGAGCATTCTGCCGGAACTGGATGATGTACTTGTCGTCAAGCAGCGCTCGAATCGTCTCGTCGTCGATGGGAACGATCTTGCCCACTTCGTGCGAGGTGCGAAAGCCGTCGAAGAAATGAATGAACGGGATCCGCGACTCCAGCGTCGCGATCTGCGCCACCAACGCCAGGTCCGCGACCTCCTGCACCGAATTCGAGGCCAGCATTGCCCATCCGGTCGACCGGCAGGCCATCACGTCGCTGTGATCGCCAAAGATCGACAAGGCATGGGTCGCTACCGTGCGCGCGCTCACGTGCATCGTCGCCGGCGTCAGTTCGCCGGCGAT
>JASHTH010000187.1 GCA_030040655.1 Acidobacteriaceae bacterium
CCCGCGCCTTGGCCGCCAAGATGAGCGAGGCCTGGGTGCATTTCGCCGCGAGCGGAGACCCCAACCATGCGGGGATTCCGCAGTGGAAGCCCTTTGATGCAGCCACCAACGGCACCATGGTCTTCGACGACGTGTGCGCTTTCCGCGAGCATCTCGATGACGATTGCCAGAAGGTCATCAACGAAGATTGATCGTCCCAGCGGCACCATCGCGATGCAGAAGTAGAATCCTCGTGCGGGAGAGCGGGGTTACCAGCGCACTCCCGTCGCAAACATACGCGCGCAAAACCGTATGCTCGAAGCCTGCGGCATGGAGCTCCGCTTGCGTGCGAGGCTCGTCCATCCTAACGCCATGCAACCGCCGCCAATGTGGAGAAAGATCATGACATGCTTCCGCACGCTTTTCCGGCCGCGCTTGCGGCCTATGCTTTCTCTATTCGCGCTGTTTTCACTCGCTCTTCCGGCTCTTGCGCAGTCACTCCAGCGCAAATATCCGTTTCAAGACCCTGGTGTTTCCATCGAAGATCGTGTGACCAATCTAATCTCCCAGTTGACCCTCGAGGAGAAGATCTCTGTCCTCGGCGTCACTACGGCCGTCCCCCGGCTGGGCGTTCCCAACGCCGGCAACTCCGAGGGCATCCATGGCCTCGTTCAGCGCGGCTTTGGCGGCTTCGGCAATCAGAAGACGGTCACTACAACCCAATTCGCCCAGGTGGTCGGAATGGCGCAAACCTGGGACCCGGATCTGATTCAGAAGGCCGGACAAGTTGAAGGCCTGGAAGCTCGCTGGATCGCACAACATCTGCAGCAGCTTGGCCGCACATCCCCGCCGCTCGTCGTTTGGGGTCCTAATGCCGACCTGGCTCGCGACCCGCGCTGGGGCCGTATCGACGAGTCCTACGGAGAAGATTCCTTTTTCGATGGAACGATGGCCGCTGCCTTCGTTCGCGGCCTGCAGGGAGATGACCCAAAAACACTTCAGGTTGCCTCGCTCCTGAAACACTTTATGGCCAACAGCAACGAGCACGGACGCTACGGTTCCAGCTCCGACTTCGATGAGCGCCTCTTTCGCGAGTATTACTCCGTGCCCTTCCGCATGGCCTTTCAGGCGGGCGCACGCTCCTACATGGCCTCGTACAACGCCTGGAACCAGATTCCCATGACCGTGAATCCCGTGCTCGACTCCGTGCTGGCCAACGAATGGGGAGTT
Organism: Acidobacteriaceae bacterium; assembly: GCA_030040655.1. Lineage (GTDB taxonomy): Bacteria > Acidobacteriota > Terriglobia > Terriglobales > Acidobacteriaceae > Telmatobacter. The sequence continues at coordinate 1,210 of JASHTH010000187.1, forward strand.
GACGGCATCGTCTCCACCGATGCGGGGGCAGTGACCAACATGATCGCCAAGCACCGCTACTTCCCCGGCTCGGCCGAGGCCGTCGCCGCCTGCATCAAGGTCGGTGTGAATCAGTTCCTCGACAGCTATCAGGATGGTCTGCGCGCCGCTCTCAATGAAAATCTCCTCACCGAAGCCGACATAGACAAGGCTCTCCGCGGCAAGTTCCGCATTGTCATTCGCCTCGGCCTGCTCGATCCGGCTCCCGCTGCACAACCTGGGGCCGCCTCATCGGAGGAGCCCTGGAACTCCGCCGCGGACAAGCAGGTCGCGCTGCAGGTGGCCCGGGAGGGATTCGTGCTGCTCAAGAACGAGGGTGGCCTGCTCCCCCTCGATCGCGCCAAGATCAAATCGATCGCTGTCTACGGCAACCGCGTCAACAGAGTCTTTACCGGCCTCTACAGCGGCGAGCCGCCTTACACCGTAAGCCCACTTGACGGCCTCAAAACCAAAGTCGGCAACAGCGTGAAGATCAACAGCGGCGGCGGATTTTTTGGTAATCCTGCGCAGGCCGCCCGCGATTCCGATGTCGCCATCGTCATCGTAGGCAACGATCCTACCTGCAACCGGCAATCCATCATCGCCCACTTTGACAGCGATGACTCCTGGTGCGAGACGCCCTCCGACGGCATGGAGAACTCCGACCGTCGCTCCATTACTCTCCCTGAAGAGAATCTGATCCGGCAGGTCTACGCCGCCAACTCGCGTACCATCGTTGTGCTACTGGCCGATTTTCCTTACGCCATCAACTGGACCAACGACCACGTCCCGGCCATCCTTACCATGAGCCAGAACGCGCAGGAGGTGGGCACTGCCCTGACCGATATTCTCTTCGGCGACTACAACCCCGCAGGCCGCACCGTCGTCACCTGGCCCAAGTCGCTCGACCAGCTCCCGCCCATGCTCGACTACAACATCCGCCACGGCCGCACCTACATGTACTTCCGCGACGAGCCGATTTATCCCTTCGGCTTCGGGCTCTCCTACACTACCTTCGCGTTTTCGAACCTGCGTCTCGGTGCGCCGCAGTTGAAGAAGGATGGCAAGCTCTCCGTCTCAGCCGATGTGGCCAATACCGGCAGCCGCGACGGCGATGAAGTCGTGCAACTTTATCTTCAGCACATCGGCTCCCACGTCGAGCGGCCGCTGCGCGAGCTGAAGGGCTTTCGCCGCATTCACCTTGCCGCTGGCCAAAAAACTACGGTCGAATTCGAGCTACCCGCCGATGCACTGGCATGGTGGGACGCGGCGCGCCACGCATGGGAAGTTGAGACTGATACCGTCAAGGTCTCCGTCGGCGCGTCCTCGGCCGACCTCCCGCTCAGTGCGGAATTCAGCGTGGTGAATTAGCTGACCAGAACCATACTCGTGGCTTGGCACACGCAGTACTTCTCATCAAGTTGGCCGACGGTTATGGCGGTTTAGGAAATGATGTAGCCGAAGAAAGATCGCAAAGTCGACGCCACCGATCCCGGGGTCCCCAACGACATCTGTTCGTCGTTGGGGTGGCACCAACAGGGAGCGACGACCTGGCACAGAATCGGCAACGGTACAATTACTCTGATTTTGCTTTACCTTCAGTAGTACAGATACTTCCTCCACTTCTCCTCGCCCATTCCCGTCTGGCGCATCAAGGCACGGGAAGTATGAATGGTTATAGGGCCCGGCGTGCACGCGTAATGTTCACGGGTTCGTAGCTGGCGTTGAGCACCAACACGGGCATCGTCATCGCACTCGTCATAAAGCCTCTCCTGCCTTTTGGAGCTGGCGGCCGGAATCGAACTTGAGCCGCTTTGCGGGCGTCCAAGCCCGCAGGCGAAATCCTGAGTCCGCCACAGCGGACGAAGGACCTCTTATTTCCTGGCTCCGGGAGGGGGATTCGAACCCAAACCATCCGCGGTTCCAAAGACCGCTGTCCTGCCATTAGACGATCCCGGAGTATTCTCCTTTCTGTCGCGTGAGCACACCTCACTTATCCATGCCAGTTACTCAACTGACATAGTTACTAACCGGCTGGCGAGCAAGGCCTCGAACCTTGAATCTCCGCGGTCAGAGCGCGGCGTGTTGGCAGTTATGCTACTCGCCATCAAATCTGGCAGCGCAGTGGGGATTCGAACCGCATAACCCTGACTAGGGCAGTTTAGGAAGTAGTGTGTCCGCTAGGATGCGCTCAAAGTCGCCGCTCCCTGTGGGTCGCGCCGACTTGGCGTTTCTTCTCCGGCTACATTATTTCCTAAACTGCCATAACAGTCAGGTTCTCTGCCCGTTGAGATACCGCGCAGCGATGCCCAAAAACCAAAAGCCCCCGGCCTTGTTGAAGGCCGGGGGCTTAGACTCCTGAAATGAAGCTAATTCCGCTAGTCCGGCCTGAACACGGTATTACCCTGTCGCGTCGGTTGCGCCGCGGCTGGTGAAAATCCGTGATGGGCTCGGAACGTCATCGTTAGTACGATAACCCGACTTATTCCCAAAAGTCAACTGAGAATGAATCTGCGCCTCTTCTAATTTTGGTCACGCCGACTTGAGTTAAACTCCTCATCCGCGCCTTGGAGGAGCTTTGTCCGATCGCGAATCCAGTGTCAAGGCATTTCGAAGGACTTACTGTCAAGTAGGCGCAACCACCCGGTAGCGACGACCTTCAACAGAATTCAGGGGAACGCACAAACTCTGGTTTTGCCGTGGCCGTTAGACCGTTTTAGGAAATCGTGTGTCCTCTCTAGCGATGCTTGAGGTCGTCGCTTGTTAGCTTCGCGTCGACTCATCGATCGCGGCTTCGGATACAGAGTTTTCTAAAACGGTGTTGCCTGCGGCGTAACGAATTGTCGGCGCGGCCGAAGGGATTCGCCCGGCATTACAGGGGATTCCTGCTCCAGATTGTTGGAATGGAATTGAACCTTCGCGCTGTCCTGGACCAAAGAAACTGCCAGGGAAAACATCTCCAGTTTAAGAATGAATCGAGATTCCGCGACCCTCAATCGTCCCCGGGGACACCGAGCATATTGTCTTCCCTGGACACGCCTCCAGCCAATTTGTGGCTGGACAGGTGAAGGGGAAGGATGCACGCTCCGAGGAGACCGGCTTCAGCGCCCAGCTTCGCCGGCATGACACGAGTTCCTCCGCCAGGCATACCGCCGGCAGCAGCGCGACCGGGTGCGGTAAGGGAATAAACGTAGCTCCGCCGCTCCAGCTCCTCGAACATGGCCGGCGAAAGCAGGTCCCAGGAGTTTGCGACGCCCCCACCGATGACATAAAGCGGGAGGTTGAATATGTTGATGAGTCCGGCAAGGCCTATCCCAATCGCCCGGCCCGTTTCGGCATAGATCGCCAGGGCGGCTTTGTCACCCTGCTGCGCGGCCTCAGCGAGATCGAGCGCGGTGAGCGAGAGCCGATCGCCCTTGAGCGCGGCGAGCCCGGGAGCCTTGCCCGATGCGATCAGCCGCTCAGCAGCGTTCATGAGCGCGGTGGCCGAAGCGCACGCCTCGAGGCAGCCGGTGTTGCCGCACCCACAGAGCGAACCCTCGGGAAATATGGTCATATGACCGGCCTCGCCTCCCATGCCGGCGGCGCCATGCCAGAGTTTTCCGTCAAGGATGATGCCGTTACCGACACCGGTTCCCAGTGTCAACATGCACAGCGAATCGACGTCCAGGAGTCTACCCAGACCGAGCGCGTATTCGGCAAGTGCCGCGGCATTGGCATCGCTCTCAATCGCGATCGGCGCATCGAGAAGCTTTTCCATCTCCGCCAGGAGGTGGAAGCCATCCCATCCGGGCAGATTGGGAGGATGATGGAGGCGTCCGGCGGGAAGCTCGAGCGGGCCTGGCGAGCCGACCCCGATGCCGGCAAGGTTTCGGCCACGAAAAAAGCGGTCGAAGAGCATGCGAATGACGGAACACATGTCCCCGACAACGGCATGAGGACCAGCTTCAAGGCGGGTGGGGAGTGCAATGGAGTCGAGGATTCCGTCTTCGGGAGTATAGGCTGCAACACGCAGGCTGGTGCCGCCGAGATCGACGCCAATTGTCAGGAGCTGTTCCTTATCGAGTGTCATTGAGATCACCCAGTGTGCCCAGCCGGAATCATGCCGAGTGACCGACCCTTCCGGTTGAAGCCGGCAATGCCGAGGATTGCAGAGAACAGGGAAGCGAAAAGGAGCGAGAGCTCCTGATTTTTCTGGCATGGAAACGATACCACACAAGACGCAGGAATGGAAACGAATTGCTTGATTGCGGCAATAATCGGGTAAGGGGACCACGCCTGCGTTTCTGATCGAGTCCGCCAACCAGCGCTTAACATTGCAAGCCGGACAGCTTAGACTTGTGGTGCAGCAGGCCACCTGTTGACGCGGGAAGCGAATGAAGAAGAAGACCTTGCACCCCACTTTGAGCCACGTGGCACGCGAGGCCGGAGTGGGCACCACGACGGTGTCGCGAGTAATCAACGGCGGACATCGCGTGAATCCGGAGACGCTGGCGCGTGTGCGCAGGGTGATCGAGCGGCTCGGCTACATGCCCAATCAGGCGGCGCGTACGCTCAAGGGGCATCGGACCAAGACCATCGGGCTCGTAATTCCGAGCATCGCCGACCCCTTCTTCTCGAGCTGCGCCGAAGCCGCGCAGGCCATCGCGCGCGCCAACGATTCGCTGGTGATGCTGACGGTGACGTCGAACGATCCGCGCACGGAGATGGAGAACCTCGACCTTCTGATCCGGCACCGAACCGACGGACTGCTGATTGTGCCTGCCAATTCGCAGAGCCAGATATTGCGCGATCTGTTGGAGCGGGTGGCGGTTCCGGTGGTTGCCATCGACAGGCCCGTCTCCGATTCATCGATCGCCTCGGTGGTGTGCGACAACTTCAAGGGAGCGATCACGGGTACCCAGCACCTCATCGATCACGGATACAAGCGGATTGTCTGCCTCACCGGCGAAAGCACGCTGTACACCATTCGCGAGCGCATGCGCGGCTACCGCAAGGCGATGGAGCAGGCGAAACTGAACTGTATCATCGACAGCTCGGTGAAGGACTATAAGTCGGCAGAATACGCGATCAAGAGCCTGCTGGACGGGCCGAGCCCGCCGGACGCCATTTTTGCAACGAAGAACAGCACCACCATCCACGCGTTCGAGGTGTTGCAGAGGCTGAACATTCCCGTTCCGCAATCGATTGCATTGCTGGGCTTCGACGATTTCGAGCTGGCGTCGACCGTGAGGCCGCCGATCAGCGTGATCCAGCAGCCGGTGGAGGAGATCGGGCGAAGGGCGGCTGAGATTCTTTTCGACCAGCTTCTCGACGAGCGGGGAGCCGCATCGCCAGCGTCGAGGCATCCCGTGCAGGTGAAACTGCAGACGCGCCTGATCCAGCGGGCTTCCTGCGGCTGCACGCCTCCGACGCCGTGACACGGGAGGGTCGCTGGTTGCGATTTCTATGAAGTGCGCTGGGGAAGCTTAAGAAGTGATGTAGCCTCAGAGGGATTGGCCGAGTCGACGCGAGTCCTAATGCTGCGGCGGTTTTTGAGGGATGTAGGGATTGGGCGTTTCGACCGATGAGTGCGTGCTGTTGAGCTTGTCGCAGATCTCGAATTCTTGCCTGGACTGTTCGGCAAGCCCTTCGCGGCGATAGATCCGCCCCAATTTGAAATGAAGCTCGGAAGAATTCGGGGCCAGGGCGATGGCTTTTTTGAGTTCGGCTTGCGCTTCGGATAAGCGGCTCTGGGCCTCGTACACTTTGGCGAGCTCGTCGTGGATGCGCGGATTTTGCGGGGAAAGAGCGACGGCCTTTACCAGGAGTGACGCTGCCTTGTCGTACTCGCGCTGATCGGCGAGAAGCGTTCCCAGGTTCAGGAACGGCTGGGGGTCCGTTGGGGCGCTGCCCTGCCAATCGATCGCCGTTTGAAAAGCGGCTCTGGCTTTGGCGATGTCGTTCAGCTCGCCCCAGGACAGGCCGAGATTATTTTCAGCTTCGACATATTTCGGATGAAGAGTAAGAGCTCGCTGAAAGCAGGCGACCGCTCCAGTGAAGTCGTTCTCGTTGTACTTGGTGCGGCCGAGCAGATACCAGGCATCGTCGTCTTTCGGGACTTCGCGTGACACTTCGGTAAACCAATAATCGGCGTCAGCGTAGTCGCCCAGCAGTACGTAGTCCGATGCCACGGTCTTCAGATCCGTGGCGGGCGGCCGGCGGTATTTTGCTCCCGCCGTGAATTCGGCCAATGACTCCTTTGCTTTCTGCTCGCGAAAGAGAGTGTAGCCGAGCAGGAAATACGCGTCGGCGTTTTCCGGGTGCGCCGAAATATAAGCCCGCAGAGAAGTCTCGGCTTTGGCAAAGGCTCCGGCCTGCAGCAGAGTGCGCGCACCGGCAAGGGGATCCGCCGGCTGCTGGCACGGGAGGGTCGGAGCGATGACAACGATGGCTGCCCACGCGAGTTTCTTTCCGGCTATCCAACCTGTCGGCTTTGGCTTCATCGGCTTTTTGGGGCGTTGCAACTCGTAAGTTGCTCGTTCAACTGGCGCAAATTCTTGAGATCCGGATTGTAAACAAGCGCATCGCGGAGCGTTTCGTGCGCGGCTTCGCTTTGGCCCGCCATGCATTCGACCCGTGCCAGGTTCATCGCCAGGCCGGAGACGTCGCGATTGCCGCCAAAGGCCTTGCGCAGCAGATCCATCGAGTCGTTGAGCCTGCCCTGCTTGGCCAAAAGCGTTCCAAGATTCGACAGGGCCGTCAGGTCAGAAGGATCAAGCGTAAGAACGCGGCGAAATGCCTGTTCGGCAGCCTGGTTGTCGCCGCGCTCGGCGCTCAGGTTGCCGAGCGCATCGAGCCCTGCCGCATCGTTCGCGATCGCATCCTGCTGCCGATGCAGCAGCTCCCACGCCCGCGGCTCATAGGATCGCTCCCCTTCCAGCAGCAGCTTATAGTACGCCATGGCCAGGTCGCGCGTCGTCGCTCCGGGCGAGAAGATCGGCACCAGTTCGTCGCCCGACGTTGCCGCCGCAAATGCGCGCTTGTCGGGCTGACGCAGGATGCGGTGGTCTGTCCAGGCTACATGGGGGATGTTTTCTGCGCCCGTGCGCGGCATGTGGCAACTGGTGCAATCCGGATTCTCAGGATGGTGCGAGATGGCAAACCCGGCCTGGCTGTGGCAAGCCAGACACCTGGCGCGGAAGAACGCAGCCCGCTGCGTCGGCGCGGGCGTGAAGTGCGGATTGTGGCAGCTCGTGCACGACATTCTGTCGCCGCTCACGCGCTTGCAGGTACTTTGGCTGAGCTGTTCCACCTCGCTCACTCCGCGCGCCGTCAAACTGGCGCCGCCGCGGACATAGTAAGCCAGATAACTGGAGATCAATTCGCCGGGACGGTAATCAAGAGCTGAGCGGCCGGCGCGCTCCACCGACACGTCGCCTTCCAGATGGCAGCTGATGCAGATGGAATCGCGACTGGCTGCTTCGAGCCGCGCGGGATTGACGATCGCCGCTTTACCGGCGGATCTGACATGTTCGCTGGAATCGCCGTGGCACATCTCGCAGGTGATTCCGGTGTGAAGAAACGCCTCGGCCTGAAAGCGGTTGATCGTGCCTCGATCGGAGGCCTGCACCTCGCTCATGTGGCAGCGCAGGCACCCGCTCTCCATGGGAAGCGCGGGCGGCCGTTCGCGCATCTCGCCCAGGCCGGGCTTCATGTCATAGCTGCGCGAAGCCGCGTACCACGCCACCGGAGACTCAAAGAGATAATGGTCCACCGAATAGAGATAGGTGATTCCCAAATGGCCTGACCCGAGAAAATAGCTCAACGTCCATTTGCCAATTGGCATGGAGGTGCTGCTATCGCGCGCCTCAAGAACGGCCTTGCCATTCCCATTCGAAACGCTGTAGGTCACGCCCGACGGATTGTGCACAAACGTTGCCGTTTTCAGGTTTTCCGCGGCGAGCCCGCTGGCGTTTGCCATCGGCGTATCGAGATAGGAGCGAAAGAGCGATGCATGACACCGGGCGCAAGTCGCGTCGGCCTGCCGCACCGGCGTCGCCTGCGGCCTTAGCTCGGCGGCCAAGACGAGTAGCATCACGAATGTCGACACCGGCCTGCAGATATTCACTTTATTGTTCGGAGCTTTTGATCGCCTTGACTTCATTTGCTTGCCTGGCCACCGCGTCGCTGGCTTCCCGCTGCAGCCGGCTATAAGTCTGCATTTCCTTGAGCGCTTCGGCGGGGTTGCCCTGGGCGCGGTACGCAGCGGCCAGAAGAAAATGAATCGTCGGCTCTTCGGGCCTGTCCTTTTCCGCCAGGAGCAGGTCGGGCAGAGCGTCGGCCTGCCTGCCCAGCCGGATCAGCGCGCGCCCGCGGTCCGCGCGCGCCTGCATCAGCGTCGGGCAGCGATCGATGGTTTTGTTCAGTTCTGAGAGCGCTTCCTCGGACGATTCATTGGCTTCCAGCATCGAGTTGGCGAGCTTCCAGCGGGCCAGGCAGTTATAGGGATCGTTGGCCAGCTCCGCCTTGAACTCGGTCTCCGCGGAATCCCACTTGGCGATGTTCCAGTACGCGTCGCCCATGTGCATGTGCGTGCCGGGCAGGTGCGGATCCAGATCGATCGCTTTTTTGTACTCGACCATCGCCAGATCGTAGTTGTGCATGCTGGCGTCGATCTCTCCGGAGATCTCGTGGGCAACTACCGAGTTGGGATCGATTTCGTCGATCTTCTTGAGCGAATCCTCCGAAAGCTGTAGGTAGGTCTTGCCCAGCAGATACCAGCCTTTCTGGTCCTTGGGGTTGCGGCCGAGATAGCTATTGAGATAAGTCGCAGCCTCGATGAGTTTCTTCTCCCCGACGAGAACTTGGCACAGTACCATCTCCACCTGATCGTCCTTAGGATTGGCGTGCAACGCGGTGCGAAGGAGCGGCTCGGCCTTGTTTCCCTCGCCTAACTGAAAGTAACTGATGCCGAGCATGGCCGCGGTGGTAGGCATGTCTGGGTTGATATCCAGCCCATCTTTGAGGATTTCCGCGGCATGAACGTAATCGTGCGAGTCGAAATAGAGCATGCCCAGGTTGTTGTAGGCTGCGGCGAGATGCGGAGCGAGCTTGATCATCTCGCGATATTTTTCAATGGCTGTTGCAACCTGATTCTGCTGCTGCGCGGCTTTGGCCTCGGCATACAGCTGCTGAACTTCAGGAGTCACTTCGTCGTTCGCCTGGCCGGCCCGCGACGCCGGCCCTCCGGGCAGTGTCAGCCATGCCGCGATCAGGCACGGCCCCCAGAACCCAAGCGCACTTGAACGTTGCCCAACCATGAGATGTCATTATAAACCGCACTGGAATTGCGCCGATGCGCTCGCCTCACGCGGCAACCCGCCGAGTGGCGCGCGCGTTCGACGCATGCGGGTACCGGCATGAAAAGAAAGCCGGGTTGCGATTGGGGCAACCCGGCGAACAAGAAACTGCATGCGATGCAAGCTTGAGACCCACTTCGAACTATGGCAGTTTAGGAAAACAACGGAGCCGGAGAAAGATCGCCAGGTCGGCGCGACAACCGGGGCCCCCAACGACAGGTATTGTCGTTGGGGTGGGACCAACAGGAGCGGCGACCTTGGGCAGAATCAAAACCCGCACATTACTTCCTAAGCTGGCCTAGAACTGCAATCGGAACTGGACCTGGCCCTGCCGGTTATTCGTGCCGTTAAAGGCGTTATTGTTGGGCCCTTCGTAGATCGTCTCTCCAAAGGTGCCGTCGCTGGCGTCGGTATCGGGCCCATTGAAGAACGTTCGGTTGAATGCGTTGAAATAGTCCACCTGGAGAATGCCCTGGAGACGTTCTCCTATGTAGAAGTGCTTTCGCGCATTGAAGCTCTCGTTGGCGATACCCGGATTTCTGAGCTTCCCATAGGCCCGCAGGGAATCGCCGATAACATATTGCGTGGGCGTCAGGGAGAATCCAGCCGTGTTGAAGATGGTCGGCGCCGTGCCCGTACCGCCGCTCAACCAGTAGTCTTTCTCGAGGTGATAGGAGTGAGTGGAGAGAGGGACCGACGTATTCCGGTTGGGACGCTCGAAGCCGTCGGGGAACGGGGATCCGTTTTCGTAAGGACCGAAGGTCGATCCGTCTTCATAGTCCAGAATCCAGCCGACCTGCCAGCCGCCGACCAGGTTGCCGAGCGTCTTGTTGTTGACGTATTGTTTGCCGGGGCCAATTGGCAGCTCATAGGTGCCGCTGCCCTTGAAGGTCTGCGGTTCGTCGGAGTTTGAGACGGCCCACTCCGGGTACTGGTTGTACTTGTTGATCCCGTCCGAGGTGAAGCTGGAGAAACCGCTGCTGGTACTGTCCAACAAATGAGAGAGCGTATAGCCGGCGAGGAACGACAGCCCGTTGGAAAAGCGCTTTTCCACTTCGATCTGGGCGCTCTGGTAGTAGGTGGTGCCGAAGCCCTCGAAGTTGTTGAAGATGTAAGTGAACTGCGGATAGGGGACGAGCGATTGCGCTACCGTGGAGCTGCCCCCGAAGTCGCTGGCAAATTTTGGATAGGGCGATTTGAACCCGTCCGCGACGGCGCAACCATTGCCGCCCCCCGCCGTAGAAAACGTGTCCGTCAACACCGAGTTGCCTTTGTTGGCTGGGCAACTGCTCAAAACGCTCCCGTATTGGCTGTCGTAACTGGGGTTCATCTGGTCGATGGCGTTGTTCTGGCTGGGCAGGTGGATGACGCGGTTGCCGGCCCACGCAGCCTTCACAAAGATGTTGTAAGGCATTTCGCGCTGCAGATTCAGGTTCCACTGCTGGCTGTAGGGAGCGTATCCATCCTTATTGCTGAAGGCGTCGACCTGCAGGCCGTCGCCGATTCCAGGGCCGAAGGGCACCGGTGTGGGCGCCGGGATGGAATTGATATCCCAGTCGCCGAAGGAGGATTGCGTGCTGCCGGTGCTGGGACGTGCATAAGAGCCGGTAAGCAGGTTTCCGTAATTGACCGCGACCTTGTTGGTGCCGTACTCATACGCGCCGCCGTCGAGGAACGCAATGTCCAGTCCGCCCTGCACGACCATTTTGTTGCTCAACTGGTAGGCGAAGCCGAAGCGCGGGCCGATGTGTCCCCAATGGGTGGTTGCGCGGTCGAACCCGGCGCATCCGGTGCAGCTGCCGAACTTGGTTAAGCCTCCTGGAATTCCACCCGCGGCCGGATCGGTCCCCGGATTGTCGGGATCGAAGAAGACGATCAGATCGTGATTCTCGGTGAACGGCACCTGGATATCCCAGCGAAGGCCGAGATTCAAGGTGAGCCGGTGGGTCAGCTTGATGTCATCCTGAAAGTAGGGCGAAAGATCCAGGTTGCGCAACCGGAGCTCCTGGCTCTCGCTGCGGTTTACCTCATCGGGAAGACCCAGCAGGAAGCCGGCAAAAGCGCTGCCGTAGCTGCCGAGATTGGGCCCTGGCTGCGAGGTTTCGTAGTTGCTGAAGGTGAAGTTTGCTCCCGCCGTCTGTTCTTCGTTGTCGTCCTGATAGGCGCGGCGATATTCGCCGCCGATGTTGAAGGTGTTACGCCCCTTGCTCCACAGCCAGTTGTTTACGATCGCGGTTCCCAGCTTGCGGTTGATGGACTCCACCCACGAGCCGCTCGTGCCCCATTGTGTGGGAGCGTTGGGACCGCTCCAGCTGATCTCCGCGGGAATCGTCTCGTTCTGCACCTGGGGATATAGCGACGAACACCCTGCCGTTGTGCCGCATCCCATGGTGTCGTTGAACTGGTTGTTGATCTCGCCGATCCAGCCCACTCCGGCCGTCATGACCAGGTGCGGCGTCAGAGCGTTGGAGTAATTCAAAAGGAAGATGCTGCCCAGCGCCGGCTCGCGCTTCATGCTGTTCAGCGGATTGGGGGCAATCACCAGCGGCGACGTGTCAAAGCTGGTGGTCGAGTAACTGTTGCGCCACTCGGCGTAGTGGAGGCTCTGCGTGGGCGTCAGCGTCTGGTCGACCACGAATCCCCACACATGCTGGATATTGGGGAAGGAGTTGGGCGCGAAGTTCTCGTTATCGGTCAACCCGCCGATGCCGCTGCCCGTACGGTTCGGATTGGGGATGAAGGGAATCAGCAACTTGGAATTGGCGCTGATTCGGTTGGGGCAGATCTCGTTGAGAACGCCGTTGCAGTCGAACTGTTTCCCGGTGGTCGGATCGAAGATGGGAATCAGAGCGCCAGTGCCGCCATTCACAAAGTCGGAGAAATTGCCCGTCTTTTCCTGGGCCGTCGGCACGGTTGATAGCCCTGTGTTTTCCTGGTTTTGCTTGTACCACTCCTGGCTGTAGTTGCCGAAGGTCTTGTTGCGGCCGTCATAGACGTGGGGAATGCGGATGGGGCCGCCGATGCTGAAGCCATAGTTGTTTTCGTGGTCGGTCGGCACCTGGCCCGAACCGCCCCAGTACTTGCCGTTAAAGAAGCCCACCGAATCGAACAAGCTGTTGCGATTGATTTCGAATGCGGAACCGTGGTACTGATTGGTTCCCGACTTCATTTGGTAGGTGAGCGCGCCCTGGCCAAGGCCGAACTGGGCGGAGAATGTCGACCGCTCCACCTTCGATTCCTCTACCAGGTCGAACGGGGGATTGAAATTCGTCGTGTAGCCTTCGGTTTCAGGCTGGGGCGCAGGTATGCCGTTGTAGACGATCTCCTGCTCGAAGTCCACGCCGCCGCTAATCCGGTGCGAGAAGGTGTTGCCGGTTGTTCCGGGAGCGAGGAACTGGAGCTCATCGACCTGGCGACCGCGGCCCGATACCTCGGTGGGCAGGGCATCGACCACAACCGGTTCGATCGTGGTGCCCAGTTCCGGCTGTGTGGTGTTCAGCGCGATTTCATTGGCCGTGACCTCGACGGTCTCATTGGTGGCGCCGGCGGAGAGGGTAAAGTCGACCGTGGACGTGGTGCTCACTTCGATGGTGACGTTGTTCTTGACCTCTTTCTTGAATCCGGGGGCGTCGACCGAAACGCTGTATCGTCCGGGCAGCACTCCTTTGAACGAGTAGGTGCCCACGTTGCTGGTTACGGTGTGATCGGCGGCAGAAGTGGCTTCGTTGGTGATGGTGACATGAGCGTTGGCGACAACCGCGCCGCTGGAGTCGGTGACGGTGCCGGTGATTCCCGCGCTGGCCTGCGCCGAGGCAGTCCTAGGGGCCAGTAGCGCAAAAAACCCAATGGTGAAGGCGAGAGCGCAGGCAATTCCTGAAAATCCGATTGCCAGGCGCGACCGATGGCGCTCCTGAGGTGCAGGTATACGTCTCACTGGGTCTCCTTGAATTCTCTCAGTTGTCTTCGCAACAGTGATTCAGGCCGGAACATCCGCTGGGGAAGCTGTTCGGCCCGTTCCTCGTGAGGTTGGAATCGGTACCACTCGGAGTGGTATCGTTTCCATAGCGCGGAACTATACTTGCGCCCATATGGAGGTGTCAAGGAGAAAATTCGGCGATATCCACCGGGAGCCCCCTTAGCCTATGAAGCGGGTGTACGGTTCGCAGTGGCCTGCGCGGGAATGCCAGTCCGGATCGCGATTCGGGTGCGGCTCACGGTCTGTGCGCAGTCGCAGGACGGCTGGCGGCGGAAGAAACCGCCTCGGAGCATGATGGGCCACCGCAAGTCGCCGCGACGATTCCCTTCCCTTCCGCGATGGTGAAGATTCGATCGACGGCGGGAAGCCGAACGGATTCGGTCCTGCCCGAGGGCCAGTGAATCTCGGCCGATCCTGCATCGGTCGCATCGCCCAATCCGAAATGTGGACGCGGATCATTGCTGGAAACGTAACTGCCGCCGCTCAGCACATCGCGGCGTTGGCGCATTCCGTTGGCGGTAAGATAAACGGTGGCGCCCACGGCGTCGCGAGGGCTCTTCGGCCCGCCGACGAGCTTGAGCTCGACCCAATGATGCCGGTCGGGATTCACATTTTTCAGGAGGATGGGCGGACCATCGAGGCGATTGATGACGACGTCGATCTTGCCGTTGTTGAACAGATCGCCAAATGCCGCGCCGCGCCCGGAAATGACCTCCGCCTCGCCCGAACCCTTTACCGGCGGCACTTCCTCGAATTTGCCGTCGCGCAGGTTACGGAACAGCAGTGGGCGCTGCGCGTAAGACGTTCCCCAATCCGCTCGGTCGGCCACCGGATAAATATGGCCGTTGATCATCATCAGGTCCAGCCAGCCGTCGTTGTCGTAGTCGAGAAAGCCGTCACCCCAGCCGAGAAACGGAATCGAAACTTTGCCGATGCCCGCAGGAACGGAGACCTCGGTAAAGTTGCCGCTTCCGTCGTTGCGGAAGAGCAGCTTGGTTTCGTCGGAGAAATCGGTGATGGCGAAGTCGATGCGGCCGTTATTCAGATAATCGCCGGCGGCAATGCCCATGGCGGCGACCTCGCGCCCGTCTTCGTTCAACCCGAAGCCTGACGCCAGGCTCACATCGTCGAACGTGCCGTCGCCTCGGTTGAGATAGAGATAGCTCAGCGTCGAATCGTTTGCGACCAGCAGGTCGGGTCTTCCGTCCCCGTTCACGTCGACAAACAGAGGCGTGATGCCGTAGTAGCGGTTGACGGAATCGGAAACGCCGGCCTTTGCGCTGACGTCGGTGAAGGTTCCTTCGCCGTTGTTGTGAAAGAGATGATCGGGCTCGCCCTGAAGGCCGCGCGGGCCGCACATCACCACCACCCCTTTGAATTCGCAGGTGTTCAGCCCCGCGGCCGGGGTGCCCGGATACGGCAGGTTCTTGCGGTCGAAGTGAACATAGCCGGAGACAAACAAATCGAGACGCCCGTCGCCGTCATAGTCGCCCCACGTGGCGCCGGCCGACCAGTTGCCCAGCGTGACGCCGGCTTTCTCGGCGACATCCGTAAACGTTCCGTCATGGTTGTTGTGATAGAGACGGTTCTTGCCCCAGTTGGAGACGAAGATGTCGGGCCAGCCGTCGTTGTCGTAATCGGCGATGGCCACGCCGAAACCCCAGCGATCGTTGGTCACGCCGGCCTTGGCGGCCACATCGGTAAACGTCCCATCGTGGTTGTTGTGGAACAGTGCGGCATGGGGCGGCGTCTCTTTGCCGTCGAGCGCGTTGAAGGTCGAGCCGTTCACGAGATAGATGTCGAGCCAGCCGTCGTTGTCGTAGTCGATGAGCCCCACCCCGGAGCCGTTCGTGTCAATGATCAGGCCTTTGTCGGCCGCGCCCATCACATGGCTCCAGCCGGCGAGGCCCGCTTCTTTGGTCACGTCCCGGAAGACCACGGGACCGGAATCGACGATGCTGTCGGCGGTGACGGGCAGCTTGCGCGCAGCAGGCGTCGCGGTCTCGGCTGAGCCATTGCGATCCCTCGCGCTTTGCGCCAGAACGAGAAGAGGCGCAACACACGCGAGAGATGATGCAACCGCGGCACGAATGCATTGGACGCGCGCCAACTCGATTCCTCCATCGACTGAGTCTACCCGAGCCCCTGCTCACCGGGCACGGGTCGTGAAGTTGGCGTATACTCCGATTGATTTCGGAATCCTGTACCCAGCCTCTATGTTGCACCTTATCCCCGCGCGCCGGCCCGCTCCGCAGCTGGTCCTGATTGCATCCGTCTTCGTCGCCGCTGCGGGTCATCTGCGCGGCCAGACCGCGGCCTGTTCGGCGGTTGCGCCACGTTCGCCGACTCCGGCAGACACTGCCTATATCAACGGCGACTACACAACCGCTGAATCGTTGTATGCGCAGGCCCTTACCGAAAACCCACACGACGCGGCCCTGTCGGCGGCGCTGGTACGCACGCTTCTGCGCGAGCGCAAGCTGGCGCAGGCAGCAGAACAGGCCAACATCGGTCTCGCCGCGAATCCCCATTCGGCGGATGCGCTGGTTGCGCTGTCC
>JASHTH010000024.1 GCA_030040655.1 Acidobacteriaceae bacterium
GGCAACGCCGAGCACCAGAAACATCGTGGTCAGGATGACGGAAAGCGAGCGCTGGCCTTCGGCCTCGCGCCCGGAGTCGCGGTAGCGCGTGAGGATGGTCACAAACGTGATCGAGGCCGCGCCGCCGACTAGGAAATAGGAGATCATGTCGGGCAGCACGAAGGCGCCGTTGAAGGCGTCGGCATCCATGCCACGGCCATAGAGCCAGATGATGTACTTGTCGCGCACCAGGCCGATCACCCGCGACAGCACCGTCGACACCATGAGCAACACCGTGGCCGTGAACGCAGTATGCGAGTGCGCCGGGTGCAGCAGGCGCAAAGCGCGCGCCCATCGCGAGCGAGAAGGCTGAATGGATGCGGGATCTGGCACTGGTTAGATTTTATAGGGATCGCGACATCGCGCGGCGCCGAGACCGCGGCGGCTATAATCGGGTGTTTCCTGAGGTGAGACGATGGGGCTTCCCTTAAAGAATCGAAGTGATTTTCTGTTTGTTATCGCATTTGCCGCAAGCTGCGGAGTCTTTGTGGCGAGTGCGCAGACCATTCGCATCGATGTCAGCGCCGGCAAGGCGATTCCTTTCGATCCCGACAAGGCGCTCGGCACGTCGCTCGACATCCTCCCGAAACAAGACATGGACGCGGTGTTCTCCGAGCCGATTGTGAAGGCCGGGCTCTCGGCGGGATGGGGTCCGATCTCGTACCGGCAGAACACCGAGCTCACCTACGATGCCTGGCACTGGAATCCGCGCGGCACATGGAGCGACGAAGCGCACAAGAGCGGCTACTTTACGGGGAGCGCCGATCCGAGTCCAGACCCAAAGGATTTCATCCGCGAGTCGTATGGCTATCGGCTCACTCACCGCGGCACCACGCGCAGCGACTCGGGTCAGGCCGAGTACTCGCGCATGACCGACGGCGACCCGAACACCTATTGGAAGAGCAACCCATACTTGGCGAGCAAATTCACCGGCGAGCCCGATGCCGACCATCCGCAGTGGGTGGTCATCGATCTGGCGCGCGCCGAGGATATCGACGCGATCCGCATCGACTGGGCGAACCCGTACGCCAGGCGATACACCGTGCAGTACTGGGTCGGCGTTCCCGACGCGCTCAACAAGCCCACCCAAGGCGAGTGGGTCGAGTTCCCTGAGGGGCGCGTGACCGACGGCAAGGGAGGAAGTCATGTGCAGCGCCTGGCCGATCGCCCCGTGGCCACGCGCTTTTTGCGCATCCTGATGACCGACTCTTCGAACACCTGCGACACCCACGGCAGCGGCGACCCGCGTAACTGCGTCGGATATGCGATCGCCGAAATCTCCGCCGGAAACTTCAATTCAGCAGGCGAGTTCGTCGACTTGATGCAGCACGCGCCCGACCAGACGCAGACGGCGACGCAGGCGTCGTCGGTCGATCCCTGGCACACCGCGGAGGGCATTGTGGATTCGCGCGTCCAGACGGGCTTCGATCTCTTCTTCACCAGCGGATACACGAATCATCTGCCGGCGATGATCCCCATCGCCATGATCTACGCGACGCCGGAAGACAGCGCCAACGAGCTCGCCTACATCGAGAAGCGCGGCTACAAAGTAGCGTACGTAGAGATGAGCGAAGAGCCGGACGGCGCCTTCATGGTGCCGGAGGATTACGCGGAGCTCTACATCCAATGGGCCGCCGCGCTGCACAAGGTGGACCCGAATCTGAAGCTGGGCGGACCGATCTTTACCGGCGAAAACGAGGACATCAAAACCTGGCCGGATTCCGAGGGGCTCGATTCGTGGCTGGGGCGATTCATCGATTATCTGCAAGCGCACGGAAGGCTCTCCGATCTGGCCTTCGTCTCCTTCGAGCATTACCCGTTCGAACCCTGCGAAATCGATTGGACCGACCTCTACCGCGAGCCGCGATTGACGAAGGAGATCCTAGACGCCTGGCGCGAAGACGGCGTGCCGGCGAACGTTCCGCTGATGATCACCGAGAGCAACCTGTCCTGGTCGCTCACCGATCCCATGCAGGGCCTTTTTGCCGGGCTGTGGCTGGCCGACAGCGTGGGCTCGTTTTTGACCGATGCCGGACCGGGCGCGATGTACATTCACTCGCCCATCCAGCCCGAGCCGTTGCGGCCCGGCTGCCATGCCTGGAGCACGTACGGGAACTTCGTCGCCGATAACAAGCTCGAGATCCGGCAGCACACGGCGCAGTACTTCGCCAGCCAGTTAATCAACCTCGATTGGGTGCAGCACGGAGCCGGAATGCACGAACTCTATCCGGCAGACGCCGATTTCGAGGACGATGCGAACCACAAGCTGATCGCGGCTTACGCGGCCAAGCGGCCGGACGGCCAGTGGTCGTTGCTGATCGTGAACAAAGACCCGAGCAATGCACACGAAGTGGATGTCGCCTTTGAAGATGCCGGCAAGCAAACGCCCGCGCAGTTCGCGGGAACGGTGAAGATCGCGACCTTCGGCGCGGCGGAATATGTCTGGCATTCGGACGGCGCGAAGAGTTTCGCGGATCCCGATGGTCCCGCCACGCACAGCAACGTGGAGTGGCGCGACGGGCAGAAGATCCCGCTGCCCAAAGCCTCGATCGTGGTCGTCACCGGCAAGGTGAGCGGGTTGTAAACAACGGTCGTAAGTCGGCTGCAAAGACAACAATGTGAGCCCATTTGGCGCGTGAGCAATGTCCCAAGAACCCACGCTTCGATTTTGTGCCAATTTCGTTCCCTCAGTCGATGTTCATGCGGGGATGATCCGCTCTCATCTACTGCGTCAGGGGCCTGGCTTTTCCCATGCGAATGTTGAAACCGACCATCGAGCCCCAGACGTTGATGCCGTAATCGTAATATTTGGGCGTTGACAGGTAGGCGTTGGACACGTGCTGGAAGGTCCCGCCGGCCTCGACGCTGAATTGGGGATTGAAGTCATAGCGTATTCCGCCGCCATTCATCAACGTAAAGGTCAGATCCTGCCCCTGGGCGTAGCGCACCCCGTCCGGCCCCTTGGCATTAATATTGCCCACTCCACCGTGGGCATCAAAATAAGGAACCATCCTCCAGTTCGGGCGAATGAAGTTACGGCGTATTCCAAAGAGAAACGCAAAATAGCGCGTCTCCGGGCCGCGAGGAATGTCCACATAGGACCCGCTAAACGTGTAGTCTGTCGAGCCGCGGAGGATTCTGGGCCAATCGATGTTATCGACCGTCCAGCGGACGGAGGCAACGTTGGGTTCCAGCGTGTAATGGAGCGGCCACATGGTATACGCGGCGGCTGTCACGAAGTCGTAAGGGAAGGGAATATTGATGGGTTCCCAGCTGCTCTCGAGGGAAAACTCCAGCTTATTCCTGTAAAACACGTTGCGGTTGAAGTCGCCAGGACCGTTAAAGAAGAAGAAGTTGTGGATAGGCTGACTCGTCGGCTCCTGGCTTTCCGCGAAACAGGCGAAGAGGAGAAGCAAAAGCGCGAAGGGCAGGTATTTTGCGCGCATCCCAGGAACTCCCGTTCCCCAACCAGTTGCTGGACAATGGGAGGATGATATACCGGCGCGCAGGAATTTCCCCAGCCGCGGATGCCTTTCTCGTCCACGCTGAAAGTGTTGGCCCACATCATCGCCCGGAAGCGGCTCCGCCAATGCCCTGGATCGCCGATCTGCAAGGCGCGGCCACGCGGATCGTTCTGAATCTCGATGTAGCCGGTGACCGCACCCTGCAGCGGATGGCCGACGTAGGCAATGACGAATCCGTCTCCGTCGCTCCAGCGGCCCATATTCCACTTCTTGAGGCCGGCGATGTAGTCGTGCCAGAACGGCTTGTCCGCGAGCAGACAACCTTCTTCGGGATTGTCGATCAGCCGGAATGTGTGCTCGATGCCGATGACCGCGAGCGACTGCCACAACAATCCGCTCCAGTGATAGCGCTCGGGCTGCGCCGTGGGGTCCGCCCGGGCTTCCGGGATCTCCGGTCGCGCCGCTATTGCAATTCCTGAGTCGTTGTATCCCGAAGCCGCTGTACTCAAGTCGACGCGACCCCCAGGGAGCGGCGACCTTGGACAGAATCCGAAAGGCCACAGCAACTCAGGAATTGCCGTAGCCGCCGTAGCGCCGGCGTCAGATCGACCTTCACGGCAGCCGGCTGCTTCCACGCCGGTTGGTGGGCGGCGGAATCGAGATCCGGAATATCCGGCTGCGCCCGCGCGGCGACAAACGGCAAAATCAAGCCCGACAAGCAAAGAAGACGCACTGCCACGAAGACTTTCATCGCGGTCAACGCGATACACCCAATGCGCAGCGAAGGCTGCATGCGTCCCGCCGCAGTCCCAAAGCGCGCCTAAACCGAGCGCAGCGCTTCAATCGGATCGGCCGAGGCGGCGCGGGTGGCAGGCAAAGCCGAAGCGAGAAGCGCCATCGACATCATAAGAATGACGCTCGCGGCATAAATGAGCGGGTCGTTCGGGCTGACTTCGAAGAGAAATGAGCGGACGAGTCGCGACACCGCGATCGATCCCAGCACGCCGAAGCCGCAGCCAAAGAGAGCCAGCTTTGCGCCGGAAACGAGGACCAGCCGCGCGATGCCCGCGCGTTGCGCTCCCAGCGCCATGCGGATGGCGATCTCTTGCGTGCGCAACGAAACCGAGAATGCCACGACCGCATAGATGCCGGTAATCGCAAGCAGAAGCGCGGCCAGCGCGAAAACGCCGATCAGGCCGGTGTTGAAGCGGCGGGGCGCTTCGGCGAACGCAACAGCCTCGGTGAGCGGGCGCACGCGACTCAGCGCCAGCCGGGGATCGATGGAAGCGACCGTCGCGCGCAAAGTCTCGATCATTTGATCCGGCCGAAGCGTGGAGCGAAGGACAACGGAGCCCCAATTCTGCGCCGTGAGTTGGCCGGGCGCAGCGGGTCCGAGGAGGATCTCCGGCTGCAGCATGGGGAAATACCATTGATCCGCGCTGGGCTCATCGGGCGAGCCGATCTTGGTGTCGGCCACGACGCCGACCACGGTCGCCCAGGGCATCGCCTTGCGCGGATTGCCGACGTGCATCCGCTTGCCCAGTGCGCTTTGCCCTGGCCAGGAGTGTTGTGCCATCGATTGGCTTACAATGGCGACCGGCGGCGCGCCGGTGCGGTCGTTCGCCGTAAAGACGCGGCCTTCGAGCAACGGAATGCCCAGAGAGCGGAAGTAATCTCCATAGACGATCCCGAACTGCGCGAACTTCAGCTTCCAGCCCTCGGCGCGCTGGCCTTCGATCGTATACGCGGCCATGGCGACCGCGTCGGAACCGGGAACCAGAGAGGAAAGCGCGGCCGATGTCACTCCCGGTTGGGCAGAGAGGCGATCGGTCACCTCGCGGTTGAACCTGTCGACCGATTCGTTGGTTGCGTATTTTTCGGCGGGGAGCTGATAGTCGGCGACGAGGACCTTATCCGGCTGGAAGCCGGGATCGACGGCGAGCATCTTCTGATAGCTGCGCAGCAGCGCCAGGGAGCTGGTGAGAAGCACCAGCGCGATGGCGATCTCCGCCGCAACCAACGACGAACGCAGCCACGCGTGGCTGCAGGAGCCGGTGCTGGTGCGGGCGCTGTCGCCCAGGCTTTCGAGCAGGTTGGCGCGCAGCGACGCAAAAGCCGGCGCAAGACTGCACAGCGCGCCGGTGGCTAACGCGAGCCCGAGCGCGAATGCGGCGACGAGCGGATCCATGCGGATGGAATCGACGCGCGGCATGGAAGCAGGCAGCCAGTGAACGGTAGCGCGAATCGCGGCAGCGGCTGCGGCGAGGCCGAGCAGGCCTCCGGCGAGGCTGAGCACAAGGCCCTCGCCCAAAGAATGACGAACAATGAACTGCGGTCGCGCGCCCAGCGCCAGCCGGATGGCGGCTTCGCGGCGGCGACGAATGGCGCGGACAAGCAGCAGCGTGGCGACATTGCCACAGGCGATGAGGAGCACGACCAACACGGCGAGGAAGAGTGCGCGCAGCAGCGGCCGCGCATCGGCAACAGCCATGTCGCGCAGCGTCCGCGCGTCGCCGCGAATGCGCAGCGCCGACATGACAGGAGGAAAGTCGCGCATGATCTGGTGGGCTACGCGATCGGCATCCTGCGCGGCCTGCGCCACGCTGACGCCAGGCTTCAGCCGGCCGATCAGGTGATATCCCCAAAACCCTTCCGCCGCATCGGAGAGTTCGTCGGGCGTCAGGCTCAGGGGCGTCCAGAGCTGCGCTTCCTCGAATTCGAAGCTACGCGCCATCACGCCGACGATGGTGTAGGTGCGGCGATTGAGAATGATCGGGCTGCCCGCGACGTGAGGGTCGCGATGAAAGCGCGTCGTCCACAACCCGTAGCCGATCACCGCCAGCGGCGCGTGCGCGTCCTCTTCTTCGCGGGTAAAGACGCGGCCCAGGATGGGCTCGACGCCGAGCGTGGGAAACATAGCGGCATTGAAGCGACCCGCCTGCACCATCGCCGGCGCATCGCCGCCGGAGAGCTCGTAGCGCGCATTGATGTAACCGGCCAGCGACGCGAACGCGGTGGTCGATTTTGCGTAGGTGGCAATCTCGCGCGCGGTCACGCCGATGCCGGGGTTGTCGCCGAGATGATCTCCGAACCGGACAAGCCGATCGGGATCGCTGTAGGACAGCGGGCGCAGAAGGATGCCTTCGACGAGCGAGAAGATCGCCGTGGTTGCGCCAATGCCGAGCGCCAGCATCAGGATGACGGTGAGGCTGAAACCCGGCGTCTTGCCGAGCTGCCGCAACGTGCGGCGAAATTCGCGAAGAAGATTCGGCATCCGATGGCTCCTCGTCCGGGATCCATGTGCGACGGCTTAGTTCGATTGAACTACGGAAGCAGCGTGGCGGCAAGCTGGCAGATACTGTCCGGCGTTGCCGGTGCTTTGAAAGGGCGCGGCTTTAGCCGTGCCGGACCGAGCTCTTTCTTACCCTCCAATCTCGCGAGCTTCAGCCCGCGGGGAATCACAGCCGCGCGCAGGCCGAAGCGATAGGATGAGTGTTTGGAGCAAGCCATGGCGAGGGCATTGGATGGCGCGGCGATCGCCGCTGCGATCAAGGCGGAAGTGGCCGAAGAGGTGAAGCGCCTGGCCGCCCGGGGCGTGCGGCCGGGGCTGGCCGCGGTTCTAGTGGGCCATATTCCCGCTTCGGAAATGTACGTGCGCAGCAAGGTGCAGACTTGCGGCGAGCTGGGTCTCTACAGCGACCTGATCGCTCCGCCGGAAACCGTCACCACCGAAGAGATGATGGACCTGGTCGCGAGCCTGAACGATCGCGATGAGATCGACGGCATCCTGGTGCAGTTGCCGCTTCCCAAGCAGGTTGACACCAAGGCGCTGCTCGATCGCGTCTCGCCCGCCAAGGATGTCGATGGCTTTCATCCCGTGAATGCGGGCAAGTTGCAGGCTGGCCGGCCGGCGCTGGCGCCGTGCACGCCGGAAGGGATTATCGAGATCCTCGACCGCAGCGGGATAGCCATCGAAGGCCAGCGCGCCGTTGTCGTGGGCCGCAGCGACATCGTGGGAAAGCCGGTGGCCATGCTGCTCCTCAACCGTCATGCCACGGTAACCATCTGCCACTCCAAGACGCGCGACCTGGGCGCGGTGACGCGCGAAGCCGACATCCTCGTCGCCGCCATCGGACGTGCCGGCCTCATCACGCCGGAGATGGTCAAGCCCGGCGCGACGATCGTCGACGTGGGCATCAATCGCATCACCGAGCAGGCCGATTTCGACCGCTTCTTCGCCGGCAATGCGAAACGCACCGAGAGCTTCGCCAAGCGCGGCTCGACGATCGTCGGCGATGTCCATCCCCGCGCCTATGAGCTGGCCGGAGCCTACACGCCGGTGCCCGGCGGCGTGGGACCGCTGACCATAGCCATGCTGATGTCGAATACCGTGCGCGCGGCCAAAATGCGGCGGGGATTGTAGGCGATGCTTCGCGTCGGCCTGACCGGAGGCCTGGGCAGCGGCAAGAGCACCGTCGCCGCGCGGCTGCACGAGCTCGGCGCGCATGTGATCGAGGCCGACGAGCTGGGCCGCGAGCTGATGGAGCCCGGCCACAGTGTGTACGACGAGATCATACGCGTCTTCGGGCCACAAGTAGTCGGCGCCGATGGGAGGCTGAACCGGCGCAAGCTCGCCGAAATCGCTTTCGCAGGCGGGCGGCTCGAGGATTTGAATGCCATCGTCCATCCGGCGGTGATTGCGGCGCAGGCGATGTGGATGGTTGAGGTCTTTGCGCGGGATCCCGATGCGGTCGCGATCGTCGAGTCGGCGCTGATCTTCGAAGTGGAGCGCGACGCCCGCGCACGCGGCGAAACCGAGGGCGTGCTGGCCGATTGGCGCCGGCGATTCGATCGCGTCGTCGTGGTCACCGCGCCGGGCGAACTGAAGATCGCGCGCTACGTGGCAAAAGTGAACCCCTCGGGTGAAGGCCGCGCCGAGATCGAAGCCGATGCTCGCGCGCGCCTGGCGCG
>JASHTH010000188.1 GCA_030040655.1 Acidobacteriaceae bacterium
TCCTCCTGGGTCCGTTCCTTCTGCGCGATGAACTGAATGTCGTCGACCAGCAGAACATCGACCGAACGGAAGCGATCGCGGAAGCTGGTCATGCGATCGTTGCGCAACGAGGTGATCATTTCGTTGGTGAATTTTTCCGCCGAGACGTAGCAGATGCTCGAAGCCGGCTGGCGGCGCTTCACTTCGTGGCCGATGGCATGCATCAGGTGGGTCTTGCCCATGCCCACGCCGCCGTAGAGGAAGAGGGGATTGTAGGCGCGCGAAGGGCGCTCGGCCACCGCCAGAGAAGCGGCGCGCGCAAACTGGTTGCCGTTCCCGATCACGAAGTTGTCGAAGGTGTAGCGCGAGTTGAGCTGCGCAGCCGTGGACCAATCGAAGCGCGCCTGCTCCGGCGCGCGATGCGCCTGCGCCGCGGGCGGCGCCGTGGGCGCGTGCGCGGCCACTGGTCCGAATCCGCCGTCCTTGCGCTGCGGCGGAATCGAGGGATCTTCCTCCGCGGTCACGAAGCTGACGTCATCGAGCTCCAGCGACTGCGAGTCGATCGCTTCCTGAATCAGATCGCTGTACTTCTCGCCGATGTGCTGAAACTCCGACGAAGGCACGCGCACATACAGCGTGCGCCCGGCGGTGTGGCTGTACCGAGTGGGTTTGAGCCAAGTGTCGAAGGATTGGCGGATGACTTTCTTTTCGAGCGCTGCGAGGATCTGGAGCCAGGGATTGAGAGCTGGTGCGGAAGAAATCGCGAATGCCATTGATCCATTCCTTACTTGCGCCAAAAACCGACGGAAACGTTCTTCTCCCTTTTTGACAACGGCTCTCCTCAGGCGTGAAGCGAATGAGCTTCCCGTCGCTTGCTGCTCACGACTGGCTGAGTGCCGCTGACCGCCCCTGGATTTTGACCGCGGGGCCTCGGGTGAAGATCGTGCCGTGGGGCGCTGAAAACTTTCCTTGAACGGTCCCGATACTACCACAATTCGCGCCCGTTGCAATCTCTCTTTCACATAACTTTCTGCGGTTGCGAGAGAGTTGCACCATGCGCAGTGAAACTGATTCGTGCGTTACCAGAGTCACTGTGACGATCGGTGCGGACGAACTGTGCAATCGTCATCCGAACTGGATCGTCACGTTGTTTTTTCCGATGCGCATCTCGGAACATGGGCTGCATGCGGGCTGGTGTTTATCGCGATTCGAGGGCGCTCTGGAATCCGGACGCTTCCTGCGATAGACTAATATTTTGCATTTCTTGCCGTCGAGGCATCCATTCTTTCCAGAAAACAGGAGCGCATCTTTCACCATGCCAAAGCGCACATTTCAACCCAACCGGCGCAAACGCGCTAAGACCCATGGCTTTCGAGCGCGCATGAAGACCAACAGCGGCGCCGCCGTGTTGAGCCGCCGCCGCGCCGCCGGTCGCAAGCGCGTATCGGTCAGCCCGGGATTCCGCGACTGACGCGGCTTGTCCGATGAGCTTCGCGCGGTTTTCGTCGCCGGTAGGAGTTTCATTGGACACAACCATGGGCAGCTCCTACAATTCGCGTCGGCCTCTGCCGCATTCCGTTGACAACCGGGCACAAACGAAACAGTCCCTGGCGGGCGCGCGCCTGCGTAAGCATGCCGATTTTCAGCGCGCCTACGCGACGGCACGCAAGCGACAGTCCACTTCGATGAGTTGGTTCCTCGCTCTCCGTCCCGCTGGGGCGAATACGCCCAATAACGAAGCGCCGCAGACCCGCGTGGGGCTCACGGTGGGGAAAGCCTTGGGCAAGGCACATGAACGCAATCGCATCAAGCGTCGCATGCGCGAGGCGTTGCGCCGCCACGTCGAACTGCTTCCCGAGGGATGCGACGTGATTTTTCATCCTCGCCGAACCGTTCTCACCCAGGATTTCACGAAACTGGAGGAGGAAATCGTGCGTATCCTCAAGCAGGCAAAAGCGGAGGCGGCACACCGGCGGACGCAGTCGGCAAGTTCCGTTCCGCCGGCGGCCAGGTCATGACTCGTTTTCTATTGGCGTCGATCGGTTTCTATCGCCGCTGGCTCTCGCCGGCGATGCACTGGTTGGGCTCCAGCCAGTGCAAGTATGTGCCCACCTGCTCGGATTACGCTTCCGTGGCCATTGCCACCCACGGGCCATGGCGCGGCACGGCGTTGGCCGCGTTGAGGCTGCTCCGCTGCCATCCCTTCGCCCGCGGAGGGCTCGATCAAGTGCCGCCGGCTCCGGCCGCAGGACCTTTTGCCCACAAGCCTTTACCATAGAAGCTGCGGTTTCACGATTCGTTCCCGGTGAAAAGACAGGAAGTATCCCTTGCCCGAGATTCACAATCCCAACCTCTCCTCGCAAGGCCCCGGCGGCGGATCCGGCGGCAGCGGCGGAGACATGCGCGGCATGCTGGCCTTTACGCTGCTGGCGCTGTTGGTCCTCTTTGCTTTCCAGTACTTCAAACCCAAGTCAGCGGCTCCGCCATCCCCGCCGCCGCCCGCACAAACCCACCAGACACCGCCGGCGCATACAGGGGCCACCGGTGAGCCTTCACACGCGCAGGTTTCAGGTGGCAAAGCTGCTGCAGAACCGCAACAGCCGGCAATCGCCGCAACCAGCGAATCCGACACCACGATCGAGAATGAGTGGTACCGGATCACCTTTTCCAACCGTGGCGGCGAAGTCAAGCACTGGATTCTCAAGCACTATTACGATAGCGGCGGCGCCAAAGGCGGACATCTCTTGGACCTGGTTGAAGAAGAGGCAGCGAAGAAGTTCGGCTTCCCTCTTTCGCTCTTCACCTATGATCCGGATCTCACTGCGCAGCTGCACACTGCGCTCTACCAGGTGTCGACAAGCGGCTCCAAGGCTTCTTCGGGCGCGTACGTCGCCCCCTGCGCTCTTTCGTTTCGCTACGCCGAGAACGGCATCGACGTGGTCAAGACCATCCATTTCGATTCGAGCTACGTGGTGACGGCGGAAACCCGCGTGACGCGCAACGGCGAGCCGGTGCGCGCGCTGCTGAGCTGGCCCGCCGGCCTGGGCGACATGGAGGAGTTCGAACCTTCGGCGCCGTCCCGGTCCAGCGTCTGGATGTCGTCGCAGTCGCAGTTCGTCTGGTCAATCGACGGCAGGCAGGACTCGGAGTCGGCCGCCAAGGTCAGCAACGATAACACCTCCGAAGCGGCGTACCAGTTCGCTGCCGTCTCCGATCTCTACTTCACCGCTGCCTTCCTGCCCGACACGCCCTCGCGCACAACCGTGGTCACGCTGCACAATGCGATCGACGTTCCCAGCGATCCCAGCAATGCCAACAGCCAGAAAAAACCGGCCAACCTGCTCGGACTGGCCATGGGAGACACGAGCGGCGACACTCGGCTGCGCATCTACGCCGGGCCGAAGGCGATGGAGACGCTCGCCTCAATTCATGCCATTGGCAACGACGGAAAGCCCGACGGACCCTCGCTGGAGCCCCTGATTCAATACGGCTGGCTCACGTTTATCGCCAAGTGGCTCTATCTGGCGCTGCGCTTCATCTACGAGCATGGCGTTCCCAACTGGGGCTGGGCGATCATTCTGATCACCACCATTTTCTACGTGGCCATGCTGCCCACCCGCATCATGGCCATGAAGTCGTCGCTGAAGATGATGCGCGTCCAGCCGCAGGTGGACGCGCTCAAGAAGAAGTACTCCCATCTCAAGATCAACGACCCCAAGCGGTCCGAGATGAACACCGAGATGATGGATCTGTACAAGCGCGAGGGCGTGAACATGTACGGTAGCTGCCTGCCCATGCTGCCGCAGATTCCGCTCTTCTATGCCTATTTCCGCGTGCTCGAGTACGCAGTGGAGCTGCGCCAGGCCCATTGGCTGTGGCTGCCCGATCTCTCCGCGCCCGACCCGACGCACATTCTGCCCGTGTTCATTATCGTCTCCATGTTCCTCACCCAGTACATGACGCCGTCGCCGGGCATGGATCCCACGCAACGGCGCATGATGGCCTTCATGATGCCCGCCATCTTCGGATTCGCGCTGTGGCATTATGCCTCGGGCCTGGCGCTCTACTGGGCCGTTGGCAACATCATCAGCCTGGTCATGCAGGTGCTCATCAATCGCTCGCGCATCGGCAAGGAGATGCATGCCCTAGCTTTGAAGCGGGCCGCGAAGAAGCTCCCGCCGAGCCAGAGCAAGAAGGGCGGCCCGCAGAAGATGGCTCAGGCGCGGCGGTAACAGGGAATCGCGGGCGCCCCAGGTCCCGATTTCGGGACCGGGGATTAACCTTCACAAATGAGCGGACTGGAAGCCTAACTCCTTGTCGCCACACGAATGTGCAGCTCTTTCAACTGCTGCTCGTTCACCGTGGTGGGCGCGTCGGCCATCAGGTCGATGGCCTTGGCGGTCTTGGGGAATGTGATGACCTCGCGCAGACTGGCCGCGCCCGCCAACAGCATGACAATGCGATCGAGCCCCAGCGCGATGCCGCCATGCGGCGGTGTGCCGTATTCGAGCGCATCGAGAAAGAAGCCGAACCGCGCCCGCGCCTCTGCATCACCGATGCCAAGCGAGGCGAAGATCTGCTGCTGCACGTCCTTGCGGTGAATGCGGATCGAGCCCGAGCCCAGCTCCAGGCCGTTCATCGCCAGGTCATAGCAGTTGGCGCGCACGCTGGCCGGATCGGAGACGAGATTGGCCATATCCGCTTCGTGCGGAGCAGTAAATGGATGGTGCGCCGGCACCCAGTTGCCGCCGGCGAAGTGATATTCGAACATGGGAAAATCCACGATCCAGAGAGGATGAAACGCCGCAATGTCGTCGAGGAGCTTGCCGCTGCGCGGATCGGCCTCGGCGATCGTTCTCTCCGTCAGCTCGAATGCCTTGTGCCGGTCGGCGTACTTCTTCGCCAGCTCGCTGCGGAAGTTGCCGGCGGCCGAATAGACGTTGATCTCCCGCTCCGAGAGCCGCCCGGGAAACTTGGTGTCGCTGGCTTTGATGTGGTGCGCCGGATCGCCGGCGACGATAATGACAAAATCTGCGTCGGCCGCGCCGGCAAGCTCGCGCACCTTGTTCGCCGATTCGGGAAAGCTCTTGGCGAGGCGCTTGAAATCGTCGATGAATTTGGCGCCCTTGCTCGAGTCGAAGATGGGATGGTTCTCTTCGCGCTCCTTGCGGCTCAACTCGCCGACATCGGGGATGCGAAAGGCCACCACGGGCAGCGCCGGATCGATCTCGAGCGTGGCCAGCGTTTCGTCGCCGAAGGCCTCGCGCACGTCGGTCAATCCCGGCAGGCGCAGGTCGGGCTTGTCCGACCCGAACTGGCGTATCGCCTCGTCGTAGGTCATCTTGGGGAACGGCGCGCGCAGCGCGATGCCTGAGGCGGCAAACGCCGCGACGAGAAATTGTTCCACCACGGCGAAAACGGATTCCTGCCGCGCGAAACTCATCTCCAGATCGACCTGCGTGAACTCAAGCTGCCGGTCGGCGCGCTGGTCCTCGTCGCGGAAGCAGCGGGCGATCTGGAAATAGCGGTCGAAACCGGAGATCATGAGAATCTGCTTGAAGATCTGCGGCGACTGCGGCAGCGCGAAGAACTCGCCGGGATGGACGCGGCTGGGCACGAGAAAATCGCGCGCGCCCTCGGGGGTCGATTTGGTCAAAATCGGCGTCTCGATTTCGAGGAATCCCTGGCGGCTCAGGCTCTCGCGAATGGCTCGCGTGATCTCGTGGCGCAGCCAGAAGTTGCGTTGCATCTCAGCGCGGCGCAGGTCGATGTAGCGGTACTTGAGCCGC
>JASHTH010000189.1 GCA_030040655.1 Acidobacteriaceae bacterium
GGGGCGGCATTGCGAAAGCGTGCGGAGAACGATCTTTCGCTCAAGCATCGGGCTACGGACGCAGTGAGTGAAGCCGCGCTCGATGGAGATCCCGATACGTTCTGGTCGGCGCCGGCCGGCTCGAATCATGCAGCTCTCGAGGTGGACTTCGACACACCGATCGTTTTCGATCACGCACTGACGATGGAGTGGCTCAATGACGGGCAACGTGTGGAGAAATACGCGATCGAAGCCATGGACGCAAAGTCCGGGAAATGGACGCGAGTGGCGGATGGTCAGGCCATCGGACACGAGAAGATCGACAGTTTCTCGGCAGTGACGGCGACGCGCGTGCGGCTCAACATCCTGTCCAGCACGGCTGCGGCGCGGATTCGCGAATTCCAGCTTTATCGATGGGGCGAAAGGCGATAGCCGCAGCAGCGGCGCATCACCGACCACAACAGATGCTGAACTCATCGGCCGACAGCGCCGTCGCGCCTATACCTTGAGCACATGAATGCCGGCGGCTTTGAAGGCATTCAGCGCGTCGGCGGTAATTCCGTCATCGGTGATCAGACAGTCGACTTCGCGCGCCGGGCAAATAACCGCCGGGCTCACCATGCCCATCTTGCTGGAGTCGGCGACGACGATCACCTCGCGCGCCTGACGCACCATTACGCGAAAGACGGCAGCCTCCTCAGGCTGGATCACCGTGGCTCCGCGTTCGGGATCGATCCCAGTGACGCTCAAAAACAGGCGATCCATGACGAACATGCTCAGCGATTCGATGGCGGCGGGCCCGATCAGCGAGAACGCGCCGGCCCAGCGCATGGAGCCTCCAGTGAGCGTCGTTTCAATCGCTGTGCTCGAGCTCAGCTCCATGCCGATATTGACTGCGTTGGTGATGATATGAATTCCGCGGCGATGCAGAAGCTGGCGCGCGACGAGCGTCGTCGTGGTGCCTGCCGAGAGCCCAATGGTCTCGTGTTCCTTGACCATGGCCGCGGCGGCCTGCGCGATGCGCTGCTTCTCGGCGGCAAAGCGGTCCTCGCGTATGCGAAACGAGGCATCGAAGCGGAACGGCTCGTAGACGGCTTTGCCGGTAAGCATGGCCCCGCCGTGAGTGCGGTGCACCAGGCCTTGTTCCTCCAGCCGCACCAGGTCGCGGCGAATGCTGGCCGGCGAGGCGGTCAGCGCAGCGGTCAGGTCTTCGACGGAGGTTTTACCCTGGCGAAGGAGAAGCCTGAGGATTTCTTTGGCGCGCTTGTCGGTCTTAGAGGACATATTTGACGAGGCTAGCGGGACGCAACGTGAGGGCGATGACCCGGCTCCCCGGTCATTGTACGAGAGCCGTGCGCTCGGCAGAGATGGCATTCAGCGCCGAGCGTAACTTGCGCACGTCGCCCTCGCGAACGACATAACGCGCCAGGTCCTCGGCATGCGAACCGAGCATGACCTCGTGATTCCAGAACCCGACGGGGCTGGCGGCGCGAGCGCGAAGCGAGGCGTGGATTTCGCTCACGCCCGCCGCTTGCACGAACTCACGCACATTGTTGTGGCGAATGCCGCCTCCGGCCATGATGACGATCCGTCCGCGCGCGCCCGCAACCAGGCGCGCGATGCGGGCCGCGCCGCGCAGAGCATTGCGCTCCGCGCCCGAGGTGAGAATGCGGCCGGCGCCTGTATCGATCGCTTCTTCGAGAGAACGGCTGAGATCGGAAGAGACATCGAAGGCGCGGTGAAAAGTGACTTCCATGGGACGCGCCGCCGTCACCAGTTCGGCGGTGCGTTTTACATCGACGCGACCGTCTCTCGTCAGCACGCCCAGCACAACGCCGTCCGCGCCGAGGGCGCACGCTTGAGTCACGTCTTGGCGCATTACCTCGAACTCGTCGTCGGTGTAGCAGAAGTCGCCGCCGCGCGGGCGGACCATGACAAAGACATCCAGCGAGACGGCGGCGCGCACGGAGCGAATCAGTCCCGCGCTGGGCGTGATGCCGCCTTCGCGCAGCGCGCTGCACAGCTCCACGCGCTCCGCTCCGCCGGCCTGCGCGGCCACCGCGGATTTGACCGAATCGGCGCAAATTTCAAGGACCATGATCGCCCGCGTTCCAAAAAAGCAATTGCCGGATTCCTGATGATTCCTGCATCGTATGCGCGAAATCCAGGCACAACGCGAAGAAACCGAAAAGGTTGCGGCTCCGCTGAAGCGCGAAGCCGCCCACCCTTCAAAAGCTGTACTTCAAAGAGAACTGAAGATGACGCTCGGTCGATCGGACGCCTTGGAGAGACACATTGCCAAAGGTCGGGTCCGTGATCCCCGTATCCGGATTTCCGTAGCTAACAATGTTGAATGCATTGAAGGCGTCGAAGCGAAATCCGATCGTGTGCGACTCGGCGATCTGGAAGTCTTTGAATGCCGAAAGGTCGGTATTGAAGAAACCGGGACTGCGGACCGCGCCATTGCTCTCGGTGCCAAACGCATTGGGCGCGGGCACTCCGAACGCACACACACCATTGTCGACGCCCGCTGTCGTGCACGGGGTTGCCGACGGATCGTCGCCAAACCAATGCTCGTTGCTGCGATTGACGATTTTCAGCTTGCGATATTGGTTCACCCTGAAGACACCGGAGATACTTTGTGAGTTGTTGTTCGGTCCAGTGATAGATTGCGGAAAGCCGGAATATGCCACCACCGCGGTGGAAAGCTTCCAGCCGCCGATGACCTCATTCAGCGCCCGGTTCGCGTTGGGCAGAAATTCCTTGCCGCGGCCCACCGGCAGCGCGTAAACGCCCGTGCCCGAGAGGTCGTGGTGTATGTCGTACCCGGCCGGGCCGTAATCGGCTGCGCTGTTGTAATAGTCCTGGAACGCGCCGCTATATCCGTTCACGTTCAACGCGTAGTTTCCGAGGCTGTTGGTCATGGCTTTCCCATAGGTGTAATTGACCGTGAACTCCAGCCCGTGCACAAGGCGCTGCCGCAGCACCGTTTGCAGCGCGTTGTAATTCATCATGGCGCGCGATTCGGTGATGAGGAGGAAATTCGACCCAATGCCGAGAGTCGAGTCGACGCCGTTTTCACCGATGTACTTGCTGTTGTAAAACGGCGCCGAGGAAGGCACCCCATTTTGCAGGGGTGCGTTCACGTTGCCGTAGTCTTCAATATGCTGGCCGGACTCGCCGATATAACCCACCTGCAGGGACGCGGTATGGGTAAGTGCGTATTCCACCGTCAAGTTGTATTCCTGAACGTAGGCGGGTTGAATGTTTTGCGGATACACGCTGAAGTAAGATGACCCGCTATAGCTCGTCGTACCGCCTGTGAATCCCTCTTGCGCCGTGCGCGGCGTGGTAACGGCGCCTGGCGCAGGCGAGTTGACCTGGATGTTCACGGCCTGGATGAACGGAGTGATTGCCGTCAGACGCTGGTTGTACGAGTTGCCCTCAAAAAAGCTGTTGGCGCCGTAGCCGCCGCGAATCACTGCCCGATCGTTGAGCTGATACGCCGCGCCCAGATGCGGCATCCATTGGCGGTAGTTCGGCTGGTAACACGCCAGCGTCGGGCAGATCGTGGCCTGCGGCGGTGCGCCCGCGGGAATGTGATCCGCATACATGATCTGTCCCGTGGCGAGATTGATATTTCCCGTCTTGTCGTTCTGTTCGATCCAAGGCTCGTCGTACTCGTAGCGCATGCCGAAGATCAGCGTCAGATTGGGATGGAGCTTGAAGTTGTCCTGAATGAATCCGGCCGCTCGCCATTGCCGTTGCCCTACAAGGACGCTGCCCAGAGTTACTCCCACCGATTGCACTCGGTCAAGCACGAAGTCCGCCGCGCCATAACCGCCGCCGTTCGTCGCCGAGGGGTTGGCGGTGAATGCGCCGGAATAGTTTTCCGAGCCGAGGTAACCGTCGTTATTGCCTGTCGGGTAGTTATTCTGGTAGCGAATGCCCTGCACGCCCATGCTCAGAAAGTGCCGGCCTCGCTGCCAAGTGAAGTTATCGATGTAACTGTAGGTGTTGTCGATCACGCCCGCGGTGTAAGCCGGAGTGCCCATTCCACTAATGCCGTTGTTTATGCTCTGGTAGGTAAAGCCATTGTACTTCTGATCGGGAAAACTGATGCCGACTTTGGCATTTCCGCCGGTTCCAAAGTCTCCGGTCGGGTCTTCGGGAAAACCCTGATTCCAGTCGGTTCGCGTGAAGCCCACGCGCGCCGAGTTGACCATCGAGGGCGAAAACGTGTGCTCCCAGGTCGAACCGACGATCCAGGTCGGGTACAGATCGACACCAGGAAAGGAGATTGCCAGCACCGGGATCGAGCCGTCGTAGGCGTGCGAAAGAGAGTAGAAGCCTGTGATCTTGTCGTTCGTGCGAGGGTCGTATTCGATCTTCACGTCGCCCTGGTTATTCCCTCGGTAACCGAAGTTCGGAGCTTCGTAGTTGTTATCGGCGATTCCATCTTCGGGCGGCAGACACTTGCCATTCGCAGGAGTGGAAGGATTATCAGAACCGCAATCCGGGTAAAAGTTCGGGTTGGCAAACAGGAATTTGGCGACTGGATTGACGATCGGCACGCCCTGATTGTTCTTGTAAGCCGCGAAGTTGTTTTCCGGGTCGTAGAGCTGAATGGGGTTGGAACCGGTAAGCAGGACGGAGAAGTCGCCGTGCCGCATCGCGTCCGGAATGATGCTGGCCGTACCGAAGCCGCCGTTATGGTACCGCGCGCCGAGATAATCGCCGAAGAAGAAGAGTTTGTTGTGCAGGATTGGGCCGCCGATCGTGCCGCCGAACTGCGACTGTGTGAACGGCGCGATCGGTGTTACCGGAGTGGTGAGCCCGTTGTTGTAGGAGTTGGCGTTGAATTTGTAGTCCTGGACGTAGCCGTACGCGGAGCCGTGAAAACGATTGGTTCCGCTCTTGAGCACGCTGACCACGGCTGCGCCATTCACGTTGCCGTAGTCGGTCGGCGAATCGGCCGTAATCACCTTCACTTCCTCCAGCGCCTCGGGCGCGGGGCTGTAGGAAATCAGGTTGTTATACGTCTCATTCATATCGATGCCGTCGATCGTGTAGTTGTTCGCCTGCGCCCGGTTGCCATTGAAGTTCGGCGTGTCGACGAAATACGTGCTGCGCTCGATGCTCGTTGTGCCTGAAGTGCCGGCCGTGTCCACCGACCCCGGCATGTAGAGGGTCAGAGCCGAAAAGTCCAGGCCGTTGAGAGGCAGATTCGAGATCGTATTCGCCGTGAATGTGCTGTCGATCGTGGGATCCGTTGTATTTAGGATCGGAGCGGCTGCCGATACGCTTACCGACTCCGTGGTCCGCCCCACCTGGAGCTTGAGATTGAAGTTCGCGGTCTGCAGAACTTCAAGAGCAAACGGCGGAACCGTCCCCGTTTCGAATCCGCTTGCCGTCACGGTCAATTGGTAGTGACCGATGGGAAGGAACTCGATACGGAAGAGCCCGGATTCATTCGTGGTGGTCGAGGTGTCCACGCCCGTCTCAAGGTTATGCGCCACAACCTTCGCGCCAGAAACCACCGCGCCGCTCGGGTCCGTCACTTCGCCGGTGACCGTGCCGGTTACGGTTTGTCCAATCGCCGTAGAAATGCACACCAGCATGGTGAGCACGCATCCGAAGATGAGCCGGAGGAGATTCGTTTTCATGTGATCCTCGCTGGTTCCTTGCCTCAAAGGGCAGGTGAGAAAGGTGTGGATGCGACCAAATCGGGCCTCCGAAGCGATCGCGTAATTCCATTGCGTGGACTCAAGATAAACCAGAAATGATCGTTTTGTCCACAAAAATGACGATTTTGATCAAAACTGGAGCATTTTTGAGGGCGCAAGTGGCGTTTTGAGTAGACGAGAGACTGCGCGAAGTACAGAATCCCCGGAATCCGGGGCGGTACACGACGTTTCGACGCTCGCCGTGGCGACAGATGAAGACAGCACTGGCGGTCCGGGCAAGGCACTCTTTCTGCCTGTCGCGTACTGTTCGGCCAGCAGATTGGCGACGGCGAACGAGCGCGAAATGCCGGCGCGCGATGCACGCGGCTATAGCAATTCCTGAGTCACTGTATCCCGAAGTCGCTGTACTTGAGTCGACGCGACCCCAAGGAGCGGCGACCTTGCACTAAACCCAAAAGGCCACAGCAACTCAGGAATTGCCGTAGCCGGTGGAATACGCTGCGGGCGCTGCGCGTCCTCGACTGGTGCAAAAAGGGGGGTGAGCGGTAATTCGCTCGCATTCGGCCGTCCTGGGCCCCCATCCTTCCCGGAGGGTTGACGAAAAGCCAGGCGCAGGCTGCCCGCCGAATGGAACCTGAGCCGGGCCCGGAAAAGAAAATTCGACCGGCACTTGACGAGCGACATCTCCCTGACCAGGGAGCGTCTCTCATGCCTATGCCTTCGCAGCTCGCATTCGCGGCCGCATCATTCCGCCAGAACGCCAACCTCCTCGAAAAGAGCTATTCCGGAATCCAGCCGGGCGAGTGGCTCCTGCGTCCGAACCAAACCACCAACAGCCTTCTCTGGATCGCCGGCCATCTGGTCTGGGCGCGTTCCATGGTGCTGCGGAACCTCGAGCAGACTTGGACGCGGCCGTGGTTTGAACTTTTTGCCCGCGGATCGGCGATTGTCGAGCCGGAGAAATATCCTGCGCCTGAGGAGGTTCTCGCCGCCTGG
>JASHTH010000190.1 GCA_030040655.1 Acidobacteriaceae bacterium
TCGAGCAAACGGGTCTTGCGGTGCAGCTCGACAAAGACGCTCACCTTGGCACGCAGCACTTCCGGCACCACCGGCACCAGAATGTAGTCGACGGCGCCGCTGCGGTAGCCTTGTATCTTGTCGGCGTCGGCAATGTGCACCCCGGAAATGAAGATGATCGCGGTCTTCTGGAAGCGCGGATGCTGGCGGATGAAGTCGGCGAGCACGAAGCCGTCCACATCGGGCATGCTCACGTCCATCAGAACCACGGCGACATCGGTCTTGAGCAGAACCTGCAGAGCTTCGTTGGCCGAAGTGGCCCGGATCAGATTCTCTCCCAGCTCTGCGAGAATCACCTCATAACTCATGAGTTTGGCAGGCTGATCGTCGACCAAAAGGATGTTGACCTTGGATGCCGAGGTCATCGATGTCCCTCTCGAAACTTCAAATTCCTAGCAACGAACCGAATTCCTGCGGCAAGCCCTTCCCCGGGCTCCCGCCTGTCTAGGGCAATTCCGGAGTTGCCGTGGCCCCTCGGAATCTGTTTAAGGTCGCCGCTCCCTGACGGTTGCGTCGACTTGAGTGCAGCCGATTCGGGATACAGCGACTCAGGAATTGCTTTAGCGGTGCAACCACATGCGTAATGCCGAGAGCAGTTGCTCGGTGTTGACGGGTTTGGCCAGATAGTCCGATGCCCCGGCCTCCAAACAACTTTCGCGATCTCCCTTCATTGCCTTGGCCGTTAGTGCGATGATGGGGAGCCGCCGCATCTCCAAGTTTTGACGAATCACCTGCATCGTCTCGTAGCCGTCCATCTCCGGCATCATGATGTCCATGAGCACGATGGCCAGATCCGGCGTCGATTGAATGGTCGCGATCGCTTCTCTCCCCGTACCGGCCGAGAGCACGGTCATGCCTCGGCGCTCGAGCACGCTGCTCAGCGCGAAGATGTTGCGCACGTCGTCGTCGACAATCAGCACCTTGCGTCCGGTCAGCGCTTCGTCGGAGCGGTGAAGCCTCTCGAGCATCCGTTGCTTCGTGCCCGGCAAATCGGCGACGATGCGATGGAGGAACAGGGCGGTTTCGTCGAGAAGACGCTCGGGCGATTCCACATCCTTGAGCACCACGCTGCGTGCCAGCCGGTGCAGCCGCTGATCTTCGTCGGTGCTCAGTTCCCGCCCGGTGAAAACCACCACCGGCAGATCCCTGAGTTTCGGCGTATCGCGAAGCCGCTCCAGCACCTCGAAGCCGGAGATGTCGGGCAGGCGGAGATCGAGCACCACGCAGTCGTAAGTCGACTTGGTCAGCGCCGCAAGAGCCGACGCGCCGGAATCGGCGACCTCGATCTCGATATCCTCGTGATCCAGCAACTCCTTGGTGCTTAGCTGCTCGCGGAGATCATCCTCCACAACCAGCAGCCGTTTGGGCTTGCGCGTGGAGAATTCGCGAATGCGCGTCAAAGCAGAATCCAGTTCGTCCCTGGTTGCCGGCTTGGTGATGAAGGAGAATGCGCCGCGGGAGAGGCCATGATGACGATCCTCATCCAGGGTCAACATCTGCACCGGAATGTGGCGGGTCCTGGGGTTTTGTTTCAGGTGGTTCAAGACCGTCCATCCCAGCATGTCGGGCAGAAACACATCGAGCGAAATCGCCGTGGGACTGTATTCCTCGGCCAGGGACAATGCCTCGGCGCCGGTGGTTGCGATGAGAACCTTGAAGGCGACGTCGTGGGACAGGTCCGTCACCACACGCACGTAGTGGGGATCGTCCTCGACGATCAAAAGCACGGCGTCGCCCTCCGACAGATTGTCGCGATCGTCTTCGATGCGCGCATCCTGCTCGGCGATGGACACGGCGGGAAGGAATTCCGCGGCTGCCTTGGCCGTGCTCCTTTCCTTCGAAATGGCGGGAGTCGCCGCGCCGACGTAGGTCTGAGGGAGGTAGAGAGTAAAGGTGCTGCCTTGTCCGGGAACGCTCTTGAGCTGGATTTCACCGCCCAGAAGACTAGCCAACTCGCGGCTGATGGCCAGGCCGAGGCCGGTTCCTCCGTACTTCCGGCTGGTGCCGGCATCGGCCTGCTGGAAAGCCTCGAAGATAATGCGCTGCTTCTCGGCTGGAATTCCGATTCCCGTGTCGGCGACCGTAAAGGCAACCACCGAGCCGGCGCCGCACAAGATGGGATGATCGGCGCTCCAGCCGCTGGCGACTTTCGAAACAGTGAGCCTCACGCCGCCTTGCTCGGTGAATTTGAAAGCATTCGACAGCAGGTTCTTGAGCACCTGCTGGAGGCGCCGCGAGTCGGTGACGAGGCTGCGGCCCAGCTTCGGGTCCGCGCTTGCCTCGAAGTACAGTTTGCGGTTTTCCGCTTCCAGGCGGAACGGACGCGAAACGGTCTCAAGCAGCGAACGAAACAGAATCTCTTCCGCTTCGACGGTAACCGTCCCCGACTCGATCTTGGAAAGATCGAGAATGTCGCTGATGAGATTCAGCAAGTCGGTGCCCGCGGCGTGAATGGTGCGGGCAAACTCGACCTGGCGGGCGGTCAGGCTGCCTTCGGGATTGTCTGCCAGTTGCTGGCCCAGCACCAGGATGCTGTTGAGCGGCGTGCGCAACTCGTGCGACATATTGGCAAGAAACTCGGACTTGTACTTCGAGGTCAACGCCAGCTCGCGAGCCTTTTCTTCCAGGGCGCGCCGAGCCTGTTCGATTTCCTGGTTCTTGCGCTCCACTTCGGAGTTCTGCTCCGCCAATTGCTGCGCCTTTTGCGCCAGCTGCTCGTTGGTCTGTTGTAGCTCCTTTTGCTGCGCTTGCAATTCCGCGGCCAGTTGCTGCGACTGCTTCAGCAGGCCCTCGGTCTGCATGGTGGCTTCAATGGAATTGAGCACGATTCCGATGCTCGACGTCAGTTGCTCGAGAAAGGCAAGATGCGATGCCGTGAAGGTGCTCAGGCTGGCCAGCTCGATGACTGCTTTGACGCGGTCTTCGAACAGCACCGGAAGCACGATCACGTTCCTCGGCACGGCCTTGAACAGTCCGGACCGGATGGGCGCGGTTCGCTTGGGCAGCTCGGTGATGAGCATGCGCCTCTTCTCGGCGGCGCATTGCCCGATCAGGCCCTGACCGATGCGCAGCTCTTTGAGCTGGCCCTCCGGCGTGTCCGCGTAGGTGGAAAGAAGAATCAGGCTCTCCTCGGCGGACGACGCGTCGGTGGTCATCTGGTAGATGACGCCCTGCTGGGCGTTGACCAGAGGAGCCAGCTCGGAAAGCAGCAGCCGTCCCACCGTGGACAGATCGCGTTGCCCCTGCAGCATGCTGGTCAGCCGCGCCAGATTGGTCTTCAGCCAGTCCTGCTCCGTATTGCGGTCGGTCGTCAGGCGCAGGTTGTCGATCATGGTATTGATGTTGTCTTTGAGCTGCGCGACTTCGCCGCGCGCTTCCACCTGGATCGATCGCGTCAAGTCGCCCTTGGTCACGGCGGTGGCGACTTCGGCAATGGCGCGCACCTGATTGGTCAGGTTGTCGGCCAGCAGATTGACGTTCCCGGTCAAATCCTTCCAGGTGCCGGCGGCGCCCGGCACGTTGGCCTGGCCGCCCAGCCGGCCTTCCACGCCCACCTCGCGCGCCACCGTGGTCACCTGATCGGCAAAGGTCGCCAGCGTATCGGTCATGCTGTTGATGGTTTCCGCCAGAGCCGCCACCTCACCTTTGGCATTGACGGTAAGTTTCCTGGTCAGTTCCCCGTTGGCCACGGCGGTGACAACCTTGACGATTCCGCGGACCTGCTCGGTAAGGTTCGCCGCCATCACGTTCACGTTGTCGGTGAGATCTTTCCACGTTCCGGCGACACCCGGCACCTGCGCCTGGCCGCCCAGTTTGCCGTCGGTGCCCACTTCGCGGGCCACGCGCGTCACTTCGGCGGCGAAGGCGTTGAGCTGATCCACCATGGTGTTGATGGTGTTCTTCAACTCCAGAATCTCGCCTTTCACATCGACCGTGATCTTGCGCGAAAGGTCGCCGCGGGCCACGGCCGTGGTCACCTCGGCAATGTTGCGCACCTGCCCGGTCAGGTTGCCGGCCATGGCGTTCACCGAATCGGTCAGGTCCTTCCACGTGCCGCCGACGCCGGGCACATTGGCCTGACCGCCCAGGCGGCCTTCGCTGCCTACCTCGCGTGCCACGCGCGTCACTTCGGCGGCAAACGACCGAAGCTGCTCGACCATGGTATTGAGGGTTTCCTTCAGTTGCAGAATCTCGCCGCGCACGTCGACGGTGATCTTCTTCGAGAGATCGCCGTTGGCGATGGCCGTCGCCACTTCGGCGATGTTGCGGACCTGGCCGGTAAGGTTGCTGGCCATGAAGTTCACGTTATCGGTAAGGTCTTTCCAGGTTCCCGCCACTCCGGGAACGTTGGCTTGCCCGCCCAGCCGTCCCTCGGTGCCCACTTCGCGGGCCACGCGCGTCACTTCGCCGGCGAAGGCGTTGAGCTGATCCACCATGGTGTTGATGGTGTTCTTCAACTCCAGGATTTCGCCTTTCACATCCACCGTGATCTTGCGCGAAAGGTCGCCGCGGGCCACGGCCGTGGTCACCTCGGCGATGTTGCGCACCTGCGCGGTCAGGTTTCCGGCCATGGAGTTCACCGAATCGGTCAGGTCTTTCCAGGTTCCCGCCACGCCCGGCACGTTGGCTTGGCCGCCCAGGCGTCCCTCGGTGCCCACCTCGCGGGCCACGCGCGTCACCTCGCCGGCGAACCGATTGAGCTGGTCCACCATGGTGTTCAGCGTCTCTTTCAGTTGCAGGATCTCGCCGCGAACGTCGACGGTAATTTTTCGCGAAAGGTCGCCGTTGGCGATGGCCGTCGCCACTTCCGCGATGTTGCGCACCTGGCCGGTGAGGTTTCCGGCCATGGAATTCACGTTGTCGGTAAGGTCTTTCCACGTTCCGGCCACGCCCGGCACTTGCGCCTGGCCGCCCAGCTTGCCGTCGGTGCCCACTTCGCGGGCCACGCGCGTCACCTCGCCGGCAAAGGCGTTGAGCTGATCCACCATGGTGTTGATGGTGTCTTTCAACTCCAGAATCTCGCCCTTCACGTCTACCGTGATCTTGCGCGACAAATTGCCGCGAGCCACCGCGGTTGCCACCTCCGCGATGTTTCTCACCTGTCCGGTGAGGTTTGAAGCCATGAAGTTCACGTTGTCGGTAAGGTCTTTCCAGGTTCCGGCTATGCCCGGCACCTGCGCCTGGCCGCCCAGCTTGCCCTCGGTGCCCACTTCGCGGGCCACGCGGGTCACTTCGCCGGCGAAGGCGTTGAGCTGATCCACCATGGTGTTGATGGTGTCCTTCAACTCCAGAATCTCGCCCTTCACATCCACGGTGATCTTGCGCGAAAGATCGCCGCGGGCCACGGCCGTCGTGACTTCGGCGATGTTGCGCACTTGCGCGGTCAGGTTGCCGGCCATGGAGTTCACCGAATCCGTCAGATCCTTCCACGTTCCTGCCACTCCCGGCACGTTGGCTTGCCCGCCCAACTTGCCATCGGTTCCTACCTCGCGGGCGACGCGGGTGACCTCGGCGGTGAAAATGCCGAGCTGCTGGATCATGGTGTTGACAATGTTTGCGGAGCGGAGGAACTCCCCTTCCAGCGGCCGGCCGTCCGCATCCAGCCGTACCGTCTGCGTGAGGTTTCCCTGCGCCACAGCCGCGATGGCGCGTGTCACTTCGGTGGTGGGGCGCAGCAGGTCTTCGATGAGCTTGTTCACCGAAACTTCCATGTCTCCCCAGGCGCCGCTCTGGCGCTCCGAACGGATTCGCTCCCGGATCCTGCCTTCTTTTCCCACGGCAAGACCGACCCGGGCTAACTCCCGGGCCATATGTTCATTGGCCGCGACAATATCGTTGAAGCTGTCGGCGATCTTGCCGGGCAGGCCGGTCCAGGCCACGGGAAGCCGCGCGCTGAAATTGCCATCCCTCATGGAATGCAGACCTTGAAGCACCGCGGCCATGCATTCCGAGGGTGTGGGCTGCAAACCGTTAGCCGAAAATTGGTTTTCGTCCTCCTGGCTCGCGCCAGGTTGCGATACGAG
>JASHTH010000191.1 GCA_030040655.1 Acidobacteriaceae bacterium
CCGCCAACAAGCGACGAACTGGCCCCGGACCAGCAACCCATCGATCTTGAGCCGCTGCCGCCCGTGGCTGCGAAGCCTGCCGGAGGCTATTTCAGCAGGCGTCTTTTTCTTTCGGGATTGGGCGCGACCGGGCTGATGGCGAGTGCAGCTCCGCTAGTTGCGGCGGCGCCGGCAATCGCGCCTGCCGGGAACGACGAGGCCGACGCCGCAGACTCCGGCGCCACCGTTACGCTGCGCGTGAACGGCAAGGAATTCCTGCTGCGCGAACTCGACCCGCGCGCCACGCTTCTCGACACGCTGCGCGAACGCATTCACCTTACCGGAACCAAGAAAGGTTGCGACCACGGCCAGTGCGGCGCGTGCACGGTGCACGTGAACGGTCGGCGCGTGAACAGTTGCCTCTCGTTTGCGGTGATGCACGGCGGCGACGAGATTACGACCATCGAAGGCATCGGCCAGCCGAACCATCTGCACGCCATGCAGGCGGCTTTTGTGGAGCACGACAGCTACCAGTGCGGCTACTGCACCAGCGGTCAGATCATGAGCGCCGTAGCGCTGCTCAAGGAGCCGATCGGGCCGAGGGACGAAGACATCAAGCAGGCGATGTCGGGCAACATCTGCCGCTGCGGCTCGTATGGGAACATTTTGGCCGCCGTGAAACAGGTGCGGGAGAGAGCCTGACGAGGAGACGCATCGATGCAGACTTTTCAGTATTCGAAAGCCGACACGGTCGACAAAGCGCTGGCCGGCGCGGCAACCGGCCGGTTCATCGCCGGCGGGACCACGCTCGTCGACCTGATGAAGCTCGATGTGGAACAGCCCAAGACGCTGGTCGACATCAACCCGCTACCCCTCGTGAAAATCGAAAAGCTACCCGACGGCGGGCTGCGCATCGGCGCGATGGTACGCAACTCCGACCTCGCATGGGATACCGAGGTGCAGAAGTCGTACGCGGTGCTTTCGCAGGCGCTGCTCTCGGG
This sequence comes from Acidobacteriaceae bacterium, assembly GCA_030040655.1. GTDB lineage: Bacteria > Acidobacteriota > Terriglobia > Terriglobales > Acidobacteriaceae > Telmatobacter. The sequence goes on from JASHTH010000191.1 coordinate 981, forward strand.
CGCCTCGCCGCAGTTGCGCAACATGGCCACAACGGGCGGCAACCTGATGCAACGCACGCGCTGCGTCTACTTCCGCGAGCCCACCGCGGGCACGCCCGGCGGCTACGGGTGCAACAAGCGCGCGCCGGGCACGGGCTGCGCGGCGATGGACGGCTACCACCGCATGCATGCCGTCCTGGGCACGAGCGACCAGTGCATTGCGACACACCCGTCGGACATGTGCGTGGCGATGGCCGCGCTCGAAGCGGTGGTTCAAGTCGAAGGGCCGAACGGCCAGCGGACCATCGCCATTGCCGACTTTCACAAACTGCCCGGCGATACGCCGCACATCGAAAATGCGTTGGAGCCCGGCGAGCTGATCACGCATGTCGATCTGCCGAAACTGCCCGAGGGCGCGCACAGCGCGTATTTGAAGCTGCGCGACCGCGCCAGCTATGAGTTTGCTTTGGCTTCGGCAGCGGTGGTCGTGAAGGTCGAAGGGGGGCGCATCCGTTACATTCGCGTGGCCATGGGGGGCGTGGGCACCAAGCCGTGGCGCTCTCACGAAGCCGAAGCTGCGCTGGAAGGCAAGGAATCGATCGAATCGAACTTCCGCGCAGCCGCTGAGGCGGCGCTGGCCGAAGCGAAGACCCGGCCGGGGAACGCATTCAAGGTGGAACTGGCCAAGCGCTGCGTAGTGCGCGCGCTGAAGACCGTGACGGCATGAAGAGAGCTTTCAGCCGTCAGCTCTCAGCTTTCAGTTCTTCCGCACCAAATCACCGAAGCTGAAAGCTGAAGGCTGATATCTGATAGCCCAAACGGGGGTTTGAACAACGAGAATGAAGGCGAACATGAGCGCAACATCCGCTTCCATCATCGGCACACCCACTCCGCGCATCGACGGGCCATTGAAGACCACCGGCGCGGCCGAATACGCCTCCGATTTTCATTTCGAGCGCATGGCCTATGCCGTTGCGCTGGGCGCGCCGATCGCCGGCGGCCGCATCCGCAAGCTCGACACGAGTGCCGCCGAGCAGATGCCGGGAGTGCTGCTGGTGCTGCACCACGAAAACATTGGAACGCTCTATCGCACCGTTCCCAACGACGACGACGCGGTGAGCAGCGAGGTGCGCGCGACCTTCGAGGACGAAATTGTTCGCCACTGGGGCCAACACGTCGCTGTGGTGATCGCAGAATCGTTTGAGCAGGCGACCGCGGCCGCCGCGGCGGTTCAGGTGGAATACGAGCCCCAGCCGGCCAATCTGCGCGAGAGTCTCGACGATTACACGGGCAAGCGCAAATCGGTCTCCAAGCGCGGCGATCCGGACAAGGCTTTTGCCACGGCGCCGGTGAAGATCGACGCGACCTACGTGACGCCGATCGAAACGCACAACCCCATCGAGATGCACGCCTCGGTCGCGGTGTGGGAAGGCGAGAACCTCACGCTGTATGAGACAACGCAGGGCGTAGTGAATCATCGCGTGGTGATGGCGCAGATTCTCGGAATCCCATTGGAGAACGTGCGCGTAGTCACGCGATTTCTCGGCTCGGGCTTCGGCGGCAAGCTCTTTCCCTGGCCGCACACGGCGATGACCGCCGTGGCCGCGCGCAAGCTCGACAGGCCGGTGAAGCTCAGCCTGAACCGGCGGCAGATGTTTTGCGCCGTAGGCCATCGCCCGCGCACCGAGCAGCACATGCAGCTTGGCGCCACGCGCGAAGGCAAGCTGCTTTCTCTGCGGCAAGATTACCTTAACTCAACCTCGCTGCTCGACGATTTCGACGAGGGGTGCGGCGAGGCGACTCCGTATCTCTACAGCGTGGCCAATCTCGAGGTAACCAGCGCGCTGGTGCGCCGCAACTTCGGCACGCCCACGCCGATGCGCGGGCCGGGCGCGGTGCCGGGGCTGTTCGCGCTCGAATCGGCGATGAACGAGCTGGCCGACGAGCTGAAGATCGACCCCGTGCAGCTTCGACTGCTGAACGACGCAGCCAAAGACGAGAGCAACAATCTGCCGTTCTCGTCGCGTCATCTGCGTGAGTGCTTCGAAACTGGCGCCAAGAAGTTCGGCTGGGATCGCCGCACAGCGGGCATCGGCTCGATGCGCCGCGACGGCAAAATCCTGGGCTGGGGAATGGCGGGCGCAAGCTGGGTGGCGTTGCGGCTGCCCTGCACAGCGACGGTGGAGTTTTGCGCCAACGGCCGGCTGTGCGTCCGCTGCGCCACGCAGGATATCGGGACCGGAACGTACACGATTTTCGCGCAGGTGCTGCACGAAAAGACCGGCGTCCCGCTCGACCGCATCGACGTGATCCTGGGCGACAGCGCGCTGCCCGACGGGCCCATGTCCGGCGGATCTCTGACGACCGGTTCTGTTGTCTACGCGGTTGCAAACGGAGCGGAGAATGCCATCAAGCGTCTGCAACAGCTGGCGACCAGCACCGCTGGCTCGCCCTATCAGGACGCAGAGCTCGAGACGATTGCCTACACGGCGGGACGCGTGCACAAGAAAGACGAGCCGCCCGGCGATGGAGCGCACTTTGCCGACTTGCTGGCCATGGCGCGGCTGAGCGGATTGAGCGCCGAAGGCAAATCCCAGGCCACGTGGGAGGACCCGAAATCGAAGGGCTTCTCTCTGCACTCCTATGGCGCGCAGTTTGTGGAAGTGGAGTGGGAGCCGGAGATCGCGCGCCTGCGCGCGAGCCGCGTGGTGACGGTGATCGACGCTGGTCGCATCATCAATCCGCGGGCCGCGGCCAACCAAATCGCCGGCGCGGTGGTGATGGGCGTGGGCATGGGACTGCTCGAAGAGACGGTTCACGACCCGCGCACGGGCCAGCCGATCAACGGCAGCCTGGCCGATTACATGATGGCCACTTGCGCCGATGTGCCGGAGATCGACGTCACATTTCTCGATTATCCCGACCCGGTGATGGGCGAGTTTGGCGCGCGCGGCGTGGGCGAGATCGGCCTGGCCGGCGTGGCGCCTGCGATCACCGCGGCCGTGTATCACGCTACCGGCGTGCGCGTGCGCGAGTTGCCCGTACGCATCGAGCGTCTGCTGCAGTCGCAGATTCTCTTGGCCTGAGCGACAATAGGAGTGAATGACCGATCTCGAACCCATTCTGGCGCTGTGGCGCGAAGTGGAAGCCGCAGGCACAGACTGCGTGCTGGCCACGGTGGTTGCGGTCGAAGGCTCCAGCTATCGACGGCCCGGCGCTAATATGCTGCTGGCAAGCGATGGCCGCCGCACCGGCACGGTGAGTGGCGGTTGCCTCGAAGCCGATGTGGCCAAGCGCGCCTGGTGGCTCACGGAAAACGGCCCCGTGGTCGAGCGGTTCTCCACCTTGGAAGAGGACGGTGAGCGGCCCTATGGATCGGGGTGCGGCGGCGTTGTCTATCTTCTGCTCGAGCGCAAAAAGTCGGCTGCGCCGCTGCTCACTGCTTTGCGGGCGGCTTTTGAGCAGCGCGTTCCGCTAGCGATCGCCACCGTGCTCGAGGGGCCGAGGATCGGCGAGCGCGCCATTGCCGGCGATCTGGCTGAGCTGACGCGCCGCATTCTCCCCCACGACGGTGTCGCGGCAACGGCGATCGATGCACTCGCCCGCCTTGCCTCTCTAGCGATCGAAAAACGCACTTCGCTGGAGCGAAAGATTGCGATCGACGGCGTTTCGACTCGCGTTTGGGCTGAGTATCGGCCGGCCCGACCCGGTCTTTGGATCTTTGGGGCGGGCGACGACGCCAAGCCGTTGCTGTGCTTCGCCCGCGAGCTGGGCTGGTTTGTCGTGGTCAGCGATGGCCGCTCCCATCTGGCCACGCGCGATCGCTTCGCTGCCGCCGACGAAGTGCGCGTGCTCGACCTGCACGCCAAGCCCGGATCCGAGCTGGCGGCTTTCGACCTGCGCGCCACCGATGCGGCGGTGTTGATGTCGCACAGCTTCGAGCAGGATTCGCGGGTTCTCGCTTCCCTGCTTGCGCTGGAAACGCCGCCGGCCTATATCGGCGTCCTCGGCCCGCAGCGACGCAC
>JASHTH010000192.1 GCA_030040655.1 Acidobacteriaceae bacterium
CGACAAACTCCGTCCATTCGCGGTTCTCTCCGCGAAACATCGCGTGCTGCGAGCGGTCGGGATCGTAGAGGTCGAGCACCGAGGCTTGCGAGAATGGATCCGAGCCGCCCTTGACGTATTCGTGTTCCGGATTGCCGTCTGCCTTGATGGGCCGGTATGCATCGCTCTTCATCAAAAGCGGCACTGCGCCGGTCACGAAGGGATGCGCCGTGGCGAAGTAGTTCGGCTTGCCCAGGATCAGGTCTTCAGGCGCCTTGATGTAGGGATAGATCGGCTCGTCGGGCTGCTTGGTGCAACCGGCCAGACCCGCCAGCGCCATCGACGCGCCCATCAGCTTGAGGAAGCCGCGACGCGATACCGGATCGACCCACTCCTGCGCGGCTGACGGAAATTCACGTTCCACCGCAGCCTGGAATTCCGGCGTATCGGCCAGCTCGTCAAGCGACCGCCACAAGCGCTTGCCTTTGACACCCTTCAATTCTTCGCGAACCTGCGCGAGTGTCATCGGCTTGTCCGCTATCGTGTTCAGGTTCCGCTTGAATGCTTCTGTTCCCGAGTTCTTCTTGCCTTCGTTCATTCCGTGTCCGCTCATCGGTGGCAGACCTCACAACTGGTCAGGTCCTTCGGAGTGCGAATCTTGTATTGCGCCAGCAGGAAGTGACCGAGCTGGTCCTGGCTGGTGAACTTCTTGTAGCTGGCCGCCGGGGGCAGCGCTTCGGGTCGGTTTTCGCCCGCCGCATCGCTGCCGCTGACCGGGGGAAGCTGGAGCGCAGCTACCTCAGCTCCCGTCGCGGTCGGATCCTTGGTCGTGCAGCTGACGCTCTGAGCCGTCGGCACGTCCGTCTTCTGCTCCAGCACCGTGCACCACACCGGCCGGTCTTCGGCGGGCGATTCCCACGCCATGTTGTAGATCTCGCTCGTGGGCCGCAGGTTCTTGGCCGGGCTGCGATGGCAGTTCAGGCACCACTCCATCTGCAAAGTGTTCTGCTCGTACATCAGCGGCATCTCATCCACGCGGCCATGGCAGGATTCGCACCCGATGCCTTTGTTCACATGGATCTCATGGCTGAAGTAAACGAAGTCGGGCAAGTCGTGCACCTTGGTCCACACAATCGATTCGCCGGTGGCCCAGCTGTTTCGCACCGGCTCGAGCAGTTGGGCGTTGGTCCAAATCTGCGCGTGGCAGTTGATGCAGGTTTTGGTGGGGGGGATCCCGGCGTAGCTCGATTTTTCCACGGTGGTGTGACAGTACTGGCACTGCAGGCCGAGCCCTTGCACATGATGCTTGTGGCTGAAGGGCACCGGCTGATCCGGCCGCTGGCCCTGCCGCGTGACCCAGGGTGAACGCTGCAACTGATCGAGCGTCACTCCCAAGGCGATCACGATCAGCCCCGTCAACACCAGGCCCATGCGAGCCAGCGCGTTGGAGCTGCGGTCAAATATTTGCGCCATGGATGGGTTCCCTGCCTGGATTGCAGTCTGCGCACCGCGCTGTGCTCGCGGTCACACAAGTTGTGGTCAAGCTTGGATCTTGAGCAGGAACTACCTGCGAGGTGGACAACCCCGAATTTCACTATAGCAGTCGAAACCCGGCCGCCTGGGCGGCGAGGTCCCACATTGAGAAAAATCTCGACGATCGATGTGGATTTATAACCGCCTGAAAACAAAATGGATTGTGATAAGGGGATTTCATGCCGACAAACTCACGATCTCCGGTCGCGCGTGTACCGAAGACTGAGATGGCCCTGATGAAAAATAGCACGCTTGGCCGGGGGGACGGCGAGCGATTCCCTTTCGGTCCCGTTTCTGGTTTTTTGGTCTCGACGCGTTGCAGCTCGAGCGCGCCGTCCGGTTACCACGGCCGCGCCATTGGCCATCCCCGCCCAAATGTGTTTGCATTCGTTTATGCAGGGACGGTTTGCACCGGCGGGGATTCGGCATTCTTCAACGATCAAGGTTCGGCAGATTGGCGGCGCGCTGTGCGTCGCCGGCTGCCTGATCATTCCCGCGGTTGCCGGTGCGGGTTCCGGCGCTCCTGCCGCTCCAGAGCTCACGCAGGAGACAGGCTTTCTCAACCGCAAGATCGAGCTGCACGGGACTGAATATCGATTTCAGGTGTATCTGCCGGAGGACTGGCGGCGCGACGATCGCAAGCTCTGGCCAATCATTCTCGCGTTGCACGGCCGCGGCGAGCGCGGCTCGGAAGGCATGTGGCAGACGCAGATCGGGCTGGCGCAGCAGGTGCGCGACCACCCGGATCGCTGGCCCTTCGTCATCGTGATGCCGCAATGCCCTCAGCCTGAATACTGGACCGATCCGCGGATGATGGAGCTTGCGCTGGCCGCGCTCGATCAGGAGTCGGAGGAGTTTCACGGCGACCCTGACCGCACCTATCTGACCGGTCTTTCGCTGGGCGGATATGGCGCCTGGGAGTTGGCCAAAGACGAACCGCACCGCTGGGCGGCGATCGCGATCGCGGCCAGCGGGGTTTTTTGGAGCTACGCGCCGGACCGATGGGAGCAGGCAGACACGCTGCCGATGGAGTACGCGAGAGCCGTGGGCCACACTCCAGTGTGGCTCTTTCACGGCGCCGAGGACAACGTCGTGAAACCCCGTGAAAGCGAACTGATGTTCGAAGCCCTGAAAGCCGAAGGCGGCAATGTGCGCCTGTGGCTTTACCAGGGGCTGCATCACGACTGCTGGACCCGCGCCTACAACCAACTCGAATTGCCGCGATGGCTCCTGGCGCACAGGTTGTCGCGCGGCTCCGCCATCTCCGCCGCCGGCGGCGGCGCGGAGGCAGCGCCATTCTCCGAGCGGCTGGTCATCCCCTTGCATCCGCCTGCGATCAAGCTGCCCGATGCCGTCCTCGACACGTTTACCGGCGAATACCGCGGCGTGCACGGGGAGCCCGAAGTGACGATCTTCCGCCAGGCCGGCCGGCTCTACCTCAAGAACCGTTTGGGAGAAACCGACGAGCTGGATGCCGAATCCCCGACCGTCTTCTTTTATCCCTACGGAAATCCCCTGACTCGCATTTTCTTCGAGCATGACGCGCACGGACACATTGCGGCGGCGATTTTCCACGACGATCGCCACGAGGAACGTTGGGAGAAACGGGGAGCGGCGCCGGTTCGCTAACGGAAGGTGCAAGTACCGCGTGCCCGCCCCTTCCGATGCCGGCAGAAAGGGGCGGGGAGAGCCGGCGGAGCGGAACTCGGCTGCGCATACTTTCGTATCGATCTCTGCGGGAAGTTTTGGGTCCGATTGGCCGCAGAAGGCTAATAGCTGAACGCTATCCTCGCGAGGAGGCGCCTATGTTTTGCAGCGGATGTGGTCAGGTCCTTGCTCCCGGGCAGGGATTCTGCCAGCAATGCGGCCGGCCGGTCGCTCCGCCGGTCCCTCCCGTGCCCGGGATGATGTATCAGGTGCAAACCTACGCGAGCAAGATCAAGACGCTCGCTGTCTTCTGGTTCGTCTACGCCGGCCTGAACCTGGTCCTGGGATTCGTCGGCATGGCGTTCCTTCACGCCTTCTGGAGCAGCCATCACTGGGGCCCATGGGATCATAGCCCCTTGGGCGACGCTCCTTTCGGCCCATGGTTCGGCCCGGTGATCATTCATTTTGCGTGGCTCGCCATTCTGGTTCGGGTGGGCTCGGCGCTGGCCGCGGGCTGGGGCCTGATAGAGCGCGCCCAATGGGGCCGCTTCGTGGCGCTGGTGGCAGCCTTCCTGAACATCATTCACCCGCTGTTCGGAACGATCCTCGGCATCTTTACGCTGGTGCTGTTGCTCGGCTATCGCAACACGGCGCTCTACAACGAACTGATACGAACTCCGTGCTGATGCTCGCGGCCCGCACTGGCTGCGGCGCACACTGACCGGCGTTGGCGGTGAATCTACTCGACACCGCACAGATTCACGCTCAACCCCATCTCGTAGAACATGCCGGCTTTTGCGGCCAGCGCACGGTCGGCGTCCGCCGCGCTCGGCGCGTAGGCCACGTTGACGTGGTTGGCCGGATGGCGCGCCATGAACTGGTTCTGCGTGACGCCGTGCAGCAGCGCGTGCAGGATCGGCCATTGCGGCGTCACTTCCTTCCAGCGGCGCTGTGTTTCTGCATCCGGCAGCGAAATGGCCGTGGCCCGGCCGAGATCGACGTTGAGCCGGCCGTCCTCGACGAAGACGCGGCTCCAGACCAGCTCGCCCGGCTTACTGATGCCCTTCAGCGTTCCTCCCCCGAGGCGGAAATACATCGGCGGCTGCCGCTCGCTCACCGCGCCGGCGTATCCGCCGACGAGATGCGAAGCCGGCACGGCTCCGGAGATCTGGAAGAGCCAGACAAACTCGTCGATACCCTCGCCCTTGTAATGCTCGCCCCAGCGCACGTCATGCAGCGTGGTAGCGGGATCGAAACCCATCGCAGTCCAGACGCGATTGGTCACCAACGCGTCGATACCCGCGCACTCGTCGACTTCATTGAAGTGCGGCAGCGGCTTGCCGGCGTAGAGCACGCGGCCGTCGCGGCTGTAGGCCGGCGGGCGATCGACGTTGTTGAGCAGGCCTTCGACGAGATCGGACGCAGGCGCAATGTCCTTTAGCCCCTGCTGATACTGGATGCCGATGGCATCGCAGCCGAACTCGTCGGCGATGCGCAACGCGGCGATGTACATGCGGCCCTGGTCGAGAATCTGCGCATCCGTCAAATCGGTGGCTTCGTTCGGGCCGGTCGCAAACTTCATACCCTTGGCATCGAGCCACGAGCGAATCTTGCCCGCTTCTTCCGCGGAAACCTCGCGCATGGCCGCGTAAAGCGCCGACTGGCTGACGCGCTCCTTGTAGATTCCGGCCGGGTTCATGAGCGCATCTTCGACGATGGCGTTGTACATGCCCATGCAGCCCTCGTCGAAGACACCCAGAAGCGCCTTCTTGCTGCGCAACTGCGCCGCAAGCGCCGCGCCCAGCTTGAGTTCCGGCTCGGCAACTCGACGCGGATTGAATTCGCGCACATGCGACGTGTCGTGAGGAACGGTCTTTTCGCGGATCCATTGGCGAATGCCGCGGCGGGAAAAATCGTCTTTGAAATCCTTGCTCCAAAGCGTACTGAACTTGACGCCGGCTTTGCGCAGGCAGCCATTCAAGTTCAGCATGCCGACGAGGCCGGGCCATTGGCCAGACCAATTCGCGACGGTGAGAATCGGCCCGCGGTGGGATTGCAAGCCGGCGAGCAAGTGGCTGCTGTACTGCCACACGGCTTCGGCCACCACGAGCGGTGCTTCGGGATGAATCTGCTCGAAGACATCCATTCCCATGCGCTGGTTGTAGATGAATCCGTGCTTGAGTTTCGCGTCGATGGGATGCGCGCGGCGCAGCGCGATGCCTTCTTCGCGAAAGGCCGCGACGAGCATCTCTTCGAGCGCCGCTTGCGCGGGCCAGCACATCGTGTTCGCCGATTGGCGCAGGTCGCCGTTGGCCACCAGCAGCGCTTCATTCGTGGCTGCCGGCTTGGGGCTAATCACTTCTGGAATTGCGTAGGTTGCCATGAGAGTTTCCTCAACGATTGCGGTCTGATGGTGATGCGGCGCCGACAGCTCGCTCCGATTCTCGGCCGCGGGCGACGATCGACAGGTATTGCGCGAAGGCGTCTGTCCACATGGGTTCACCGCACGGCGCATAGGACATGTATTCGACAGACTGTTTCATTGCACCCCGGCCTTCTGCAAGGCTGCTCAGATGGCCGGCGGCAACAGCTTGCACCAGTGCGCTGCCGAGGGCAGCCGCTTCGACCGGGCCTGCGATCACCGGCCGTGCGCAGGCATCCGCGATCATCTGGCACAGGAAGCAGTTGAGGCATCCGCCGCCAACGAGCCGAATGGTCTTGACTTTACGGCCGGTGATTCGCTCGAGATCCTCGACGGTTTCGCGATAGGCAAAGCTCAAGCTCTCGAAGATGCAGCGAGCCGTCTCACCGGGAGTTTGCGGAACCGGCTGATTGGTCTGACCACAATACGTCCGTACGGTCGCGCACATATCCGCGGGCGCGACGAACTCCTTCGCTAGCGGATCGATGACGGACCGAAACGGCGTCGCGGCGTCCGCAGCTCGCTCCAATTCCGCCCATTGGTAATGCTCGCCAGCGGCATCCCAGGCCCGCACGCACTCCTGCAGAATCCACAGTCCAGTGAGATTCTTCATCAGCAGCGCGCGACCGTCTGCCGCGCCCTCGTTGGTAAAGCCTCCTTCGAATGCTGCGTCCGTAAGGTCCGGCTCATCGAGAGGAACGCCAATCAGGCTCCACGTTCCGCTGCTCAGGAAAACACTGGCGTCGTCGAGATCGGGGATGGCCGCGACGGCGCTTGCCGTGTCGTGCGAGGCGACGGCGATGCATGGGAACGGGCCGGCGAAGCCGAGATCGGATTGAACCTCCGATCGCAGATCGCCGAGCACCGTGCCCGGCATCACGACCTCGGGAAAGATGTGCGCGGGAATTTCGAAGGCAGCCATGGTCTCGCGAGACCAGCGCCGCGCGCGCAGGTTATAAAGCTCGGTGGTGGTTGCCTCGGTGAACTCGACGTTCTTCGCGCCGCAAAGCAGGAACTGAAAGAAATCAGGAATCATCAGCAGCGTGCGCGCGCTCAGCAGTTGGCAATCCTGCCCTGCCGCCATGCCGGCCAGTTGAAACGCCGTATTGATCTCCATCGTCCGCACGCCGGTGGCGCGAAAGAGATCGCGGCCGCTCTTTGCTGAACGCAGCTTCTCGGGCATGCCTCGGGTCCGCGAGTCGCGATAGTGATAGGGATTGCCGAGCAGGCGGTCGCGCTCGTCGAGCAAGGCGAAGTCGACGCCCCAGGCATCGACGCCGATGCCCGCCGGCGTTTTGGCGCTCATGGCGCGAAATCTCATCAGTCCGGTCTGAATCTCGGACCAGAGGCGCAGCGCATCCCAGTGCAGCGAATCGGCGACGCGCACGCCGGCGTTGGGGAAGCGATGAAGCTCGGCTAAGTGGAATCGATCGCCGTTCCAGCGGCAATCCATCACCCGGCCGCTCGAGGCGCCCAGGTCCACCGCCACGAAACTCGCATTCGCGCTCATGCCCGCCGGATCCAGCGACTCGAGCCGCCGGGACTCGAATCGCCAAGCAGTCATCGTAGCACTGCGCTGTCCAGCCTGGATTCACGCAGAGGGAGGGTAGGGGCTTTCAGGTCCGTATTTCTTTCGCTCCCATATGACCTTGGGGCTCTAGCTCCCGAAGGAAGCTGGCCCCCGATCGCGCATCGCGCCGGGAATGTGAATAGCCGCCTCGGTTTTCAAACGTACCTCGTCCAGGTCGACGCCGGGAGCGAGCTCGACCAGGACCAGCCCGCGAGGCGTTACGTCGAGAACGGCGAGATCGGTAATGATGCGGTTCACCACGCGCACGCCGGTGAGCGGCAGCGAGCATTTGAAGAGGATCTTCGCAGCGCCGCTGCGCGTAACGTGCTCCATGAGCACGATGACGCGCTTCACGCCGGCGACAAGATCCATGGCGCCGCCCATGCCCTTGGCCATTTTGTTGGGCACCATCCAGTTGGCCAGGTCGCCGTCTTCGGAGACCTCCATCGCTCCCAAAATGGCGAGATCGATGTGTCCGCCGCGGATCATGGCGAAGGAATCGGCGCTTGAAAAGTAACTGGCGCCGCGCAGCGCCGTCACCGTCTGCTTGCCGGCATTGATCAGATCGGAATCGATCTCGTCCTCGGTGGGAAAGGGCCCCAGGCCGAGCAGGCCATTTTCCGACTGCAGCGTGACCGTGATGTTTTTGGGGATGAAGTTCGCGACCAGCGTGGGAATGCCGATGCCGAGATTCACATACGAGCCATCGGTCAGCTCCTGCGCGGCGCGCTGCGCCATCTGGTCGCGGTTCCAGGCCATCGGCTACGTCTTCCTCACCGTCCGCTGCTCGATCCGCTTTTCGGGATGGGGATTGTGAACCAGCCGTTGCACGAAGATGCCGGGAGTGTGAATCTGATCCGAATCGAGCTCGCCGGGCTCGACGACGATCTCCGCTTCCGCCACGGTAACGATGCCGCAGGTGGCCGCCAGGGGATTGAAGTTGCGCGCCGTTTTGCGGAAGATGAGATTGCCCATCGTGTCGGCCTTCCACGCTTTCACAAGACTGAGGTCGGCGCGGATGGCGCGCTCGAGAATATAGGTCTGACCGTCGAAAACCTTCTCCTCTTTGCCATCGGCGACCAGGGTGCCCACGCCGGTTCGGGTGTAAAAACCGGGGATGCCCGCGCCGCCGGCGCGCATGCGTTCGGCCAGCGTGCCTTGCGGGCAGAACTCGACTTCGAGCTCGCCGGAGAGATACTGGCGCTCGAATTCACCGTTCTCGCCCACATAGCTCGAAATCATCTTGACAACCTGATGGCTCTTGAGCAGCAGGCCCAACCCCCAGTCGTCGATGCCGGCGTTATTGCTGGCGATGGTGAGCCGCTTCACCTTGCTCTCCGCCACGGCCGCGATCAGCGCTTCGGGAATGCCACAGAGCCCGAACCCGCCGACAGCGAGCGACATGCCGTTGCGCAGCAACCCGGCAAGCGCAGCTTGCGCGCTGGGGTAGAGTTTGCTCATGGTCGAACCGTTCTCGCAACGCCGAGGGCGCTCGCTGCGCCACAAGTCCATGATACGCGCGGTCATTCAATTCGCAGGCGCCGAGGCCGCCGCAACCAGCGAATCAGCGCAGCCGTAGTAGAGAAACCATCTCTTATGAAAGAACACGAAACCTTCGGCGAAGGTCGTTCCGGCGGCATACTGTCCGGTCTTCTCGTACGGCAGCTCCGGCTTCAGTACGGGGTCGTCCAGCCGATGGAGTAACAGAGCCGGATTCTGCGCATCGAAGAGCGCTTCGCCGGCAGCGTAAGCATCGGGGCCAAGCGCAGGATCACCGGCTTTGCCCTCGGCATTCTTGCCGTTGTAGATCGCCACGATGCCTGCCTGGGTAAGGACCGGAGGCGGGCCTGTTTCGGGAAACGTGCTGTCGAAACGGCCGGGCCGGGGGCCGAGTAGTTCGACCGCGTTGCCGCGCTCGTCTTCGACCGGCGTCCAGTGGATGAGGTCGGACGAAGTCGCCAGATGGATGAAACCCTCGCCCCAGTACATCCAGTACAAGCCGTCGATTTTCGCGGCGATCAGACGTCCGCGTTCGAGATGCGTCACGATTCCGGCCGATTTGTACTTGAGGTGCGCGTATTTGCCGCCTTTTGCGGTCAGGAATGCGGGGCCGTGCTTGGTCCAGTGCATGAGATCGGGCGAAGTGGCAATTCCCACCGAGTACGTTTCGCGGTTCCATTGCGTGTAAGTCAAAACGTAGCTTCCGTCGTCGCTCTCGACAATGCGCGGATCTTCCACGCCGCCCGGCCACTCGCGCGCCTTTTGGCCGTCGTCGGCTGGATAGAAAACCGGCTCTGCGCGGAGCTTGAAATGGATGCCGTCGGAGCTCTCAGCCAGCCCCAGCCGCGAGGTGTGGCCGCCAATCTGCATCGTGCCGGAGCTGTCCTCCGCTCGATATAAGACGTAGATTTTGCCGTGGCGCACGATGGCTGCCGGGTTAAAGGTGTGCAG